>JANYBM010000149.1 GCA_025361125.1 Holophagaceae bacterium
TCCATGGCGCCCAGCACACCGCCACGATCGCTGATGCGGCGGAATTCTGTGAGTACAGCTTCTTCCACCAGATCGGTCAGTTGGTCAATGATGAACGCGCCTTGCAGCGGATTCTCATTTGTAGTCAACCCAAGCTCGCGGTTGATGATGAGCTGGATGGCCATGGCGCGACGCACTGAAGCCTCGGTTGGTGTGGTGATGGCTTCGTCGTAGGCATTGGTGTGCAGCGAATTGCAGTTGTCCATGATGGCGGAAAGTGCTTGCAGGGTGGTGCGGATGTCGTTGAAATCAATCTCCTGGGCGTGGAGCGATCGGCCCGACGTTTGGATGTGGTATTTCAATTTCTGACTGCGCTCATTGGCGTGGTATTTCTCGCGCAGGGTGGTGGCCCAGATACGCCGCGCCACGCGGCCGATGACGCTGTATTCGGCGTCCAGGCCATTGCTGAAGAAGAAGGAAAGATTTCCAGCGAAATCATCAATGAGCATTCCGCGGGACAGGTAGTACTCCACGAAGGTGAAACCGTTGGAGAGCGTGAACGCCAACTGCGAAATCGGATTCGCGCCGGCTTCGGCGATGTGGTAGCCGCTGATGGAAACGCTATAGAAATTGCGGACCTTTTCGGAGATGAAGCACTGCTGGATATCGCCCATGACCTGCAGGGCGAATTCCGTGCTGAAGATGCAGGTGTTTTGCGCCTGGTCTTCTTTGAGAATGTCGGCCTGTACGGTGCCGCGCACGGTTTGCAGGGCTTCGGCGCGCAGGGTGGCATAGACGTCGGCAGGTAAAAGTTCATCGGCGGTGACCCCAAGCAGCGCCAGCCCCTTCCCGGTGTTGCCTTCGGGCAGATTGCCCGCATAGGTTGGGCGGGCGATGCCTTTGGCTTTGTAGAGCGCATCCATCTTCTGCTGGGCCGCGTCCATCTGGTCGTGTTCCAGCAGCCATTGTTCCGCTCGCTGGTCAATGGCGGCGTTCATGTAAAGAGCCAGAAGAATGGGCGCGGGACCGTTGATGGTCATGCTCACACTGGTGGTGGGCGCCAGTAGATCGAAACCGCTGTAGAGCTTTTTCGCATCATCCAACGTGCAGATGGAAACGCCGCTGTTGCCGACTTTTCCGTAGATGTCGGGGCGCACATGCGGATCCTCGCCGTACAGCGTGACACTGTCGAAGGCAGTGCTGAGACGCGCCGCGGGCTGGCCCTTGCTTACATAGTGGAAGCGCTTGTTGGTGCGTTCTGGCGTGCCCTCGCCCGCAAACATGCGCGTGGGATCTTCGCCCGTGCGTTTGTATTCGAAGGCACCCGCCGTAAAGGGAAAGCGGCCTGGAATATTTTCCAGCAACTGCCAGCTCAGCAGATCGCCCCAGCTTCTGGAACTAGGCAACGCGATTTTGGGGACACGGGTGCCACTCAAGGATTCAGTGAAATTCGTGATGCAGATTTCCCGGCCGCGCACCACGTAGCTGTTTTCATCCTCGGTGAAGGTGCGGCGGGTGCGCTCCCAGTCGGCCAGCAATTTGCGGCAGGCGTTATTAAGCTCGCTCAAATGTTCCTGGTAACGCTGACGCAGCAGCAGAATGGCCTCGCCGTTCTCTCCATCAACCGCTTCCGTGAGCTGAATAGAATCGTAGAATTCCGCCATGGGCGGGACGCGATCACCCAAAGTCGTCAAGGTCGCGTAAAGCCCGTAAGCGGTCTCCGCGCAGTCTGCTTGTTTAGCTGCCCAACGTTTATAGCCTTGCACTGTGTCGGCGATTTCTGCCAGATAGCGTACCCGTTCTCCAGGAATGATCGCGTGTTTGGTGGAAGCTTCCGCGGTGGCTTGAAGTTTGGGTTTCCAGGCGACGCCGGTTTTGGCTGCGATGGCCTTGACGATATTGACATAAGCCCAGTTGGTGCCCGGATCGTTAAACTGGCTGGCGATGGTGCCATAGACGGGCAAGGTTTCGGGGTCAACGTCGAACAATTTCCGTGCCCGCAGGAACTGTTTACGCACGTCCCTCAAGGCATCCTCGGCGCCTCGCTTATCTGATTTGTTGAGAATCACCACGTCGGCGAAATCAATCATGTCAATTTTTTCTAGCTGAGTGGCCGCACCGTATTCCGGGGTCATCACGTACATGGAAACGTCTACCATGTCGGTGATTTCCGAATCGCTCTGGCCAATGCCTGCGGTCTCCACGATGATGAGATCAAAGCCCGCGACCTTGGCTGCGGAAATGGCCGCCGCCAGCGCGTGGGAAGTAGCCTTGTGGGCGCTGCGGGTGGCGAGGCTGCGCATGAAAACCCGGGCGCGAAAGTCAGGGTGGAAGATGGCATTCATGCGGATTCGGTCGCCCAGCAATGCGCCGCCAGTCTTGCGTTTGGTGGGGTCCACGCTCAGGATGGCAACTTTCTTTTCCGGGAAATCCACCAGGAACCGACGCACCAGTTCATCCGTAAGAGAAGATTTTCCGGCGCCACCGGTGCCCGTAATGCCAAGGACAGGAATGGTTCTGGTGGGTTCTGGACTGGCGGAAGTCTTGCCATCGCTCAATTCGATTTCGGTGATCTTGCGCGCCAGGGGAAGGGCGCCAGGCTGCTCCCGAGGATCGAAATCCGAGCGCTGAAGCATATCGTTGATCATGCCTTGCAGGCCCATGATCCGGCCGTCTTCGGGGCTGTAGATGCGGGCGATACCGTAGGCCTCCAGCTCCGAGATTTCCGAAGGCACGATCACGCCGCCGCCGCCGCCGAAGATCTTCACATGACCGGCCCCAGCTTCACGCAGCAGCTCCACCATGTACTTGAAATACTCCACATGGCCGCCCTGATAGCTGCTGATCGCTATGCCTTGGGCGTCCTCCTGCAAGGCTGTGTCCACCACGTCCTGCACGCTGCGGTTGTGGCCCAGGTGGATGACTTCCGCGCCGGATGCTTGCAGAATGCGGCGCATGATGTTGATGCTGGCGTCGTGACCATCGAACAGGCTGGCGGCGGTGACGAATCGGATCTTGTGGGCGGGCCGATAGACGCCTTCAGCATCTAGTTTCCCTGGGGCTACCGGGGCTTCGGGGGTGGCGGTGGGCATGAAACACCTCAGCCCCCTAGTGTAGCTGGGAGAGGGTTGGGAGCTTCCAGCCCGATCAGGGCATCATGTTTTCAAGGGGTGCATCCATGCGCATGAATCCTGCAAAACCATCCAGACAACCGCTGCGTTTATTACTGCTCGCCGCTGCTTTCGCACCCCTCATGGTGTCAGCCCAGACCTCTGAAGGCAAAATCACATCACGGGAAGCCGAAGCCATCCAAAGGGCACGAAAGGGCGCCAAACCTCGTCCAGTCGCCCCTCGAGCGCCATTGCTTTCGTCGGAACTGAACGCGACCAAGGTCTTCAGAAACGCCAAACAATCGGTGGTCTACATTACAAGCATCGTTCTGGCGGCCAATCCGAAAATGGAAGATGCTCCCGCAGGCACCGGCAGCGGCTTCGTATGGGATGACCAGGGCCATGTGGTGACCAATCAGCATGTGGTCAATACCGATGCGGTGAAGGGCCAGGGCCCCACGGATGAAGCGGACGTGTTGAACGTGACGCTCGCTGATGGCAAGACCTACAAGGCACAGGTCATTGGTCGCAGCCTCAGTTACGACATCGCAGTGCTCCAAGTGTTCGCACCCCTGGACCGCTTGAAACCCCTCCCCTTGGGCAAATCCACAGAGCTCTTGGTGGGCCAAACCACTTACGCCATCGGCAATCCCTACGGTCTGGACCACACCCTTACCAGCGGCGTCGTCTCGGCCCTGAACCGTGAAATTTCATCCAGTCTCGGCAATGCCATTCGGGGCGTCATTCAAACCGACGCGGCCATCAATCCCGGCAATTCCGGCGGGCCGCTGATGGATAGCGCGGGCCGACTCATCGGGATGAATACCTCCGTCATCGGTCCTGGGAATCGAGCCGGGATTGGCTTTGCAATCCCCGTGGATACGATGAACCGCGTGGTGCCTCTGCTCATCGCCCGGGGCCAATTGGAACCTGTGTACTTAGGCTTCACGGCCCTGATCCCTGCTTACGCGCGTGCTTTGGGTGTGACCCACGGGGTCATGGTGAGCGATGTGGAAGCCGATAGCCCTGCGGCCCGCGCAGGTCTGCGGCCGCTTCGCTTGGACCGGGAGGGCCATGTGGTCGCAGCCGGAGACATCCTGTTGACCTATCAGGGCACGCCCATTCAAAACGGAGTTCAATTATTTGATCTGCTTGAAGTGGAACCACCCAAAGGTGCGGTGGTGTTCGATGTGGTGCGCGATGGCAAGGTCAGCAAGATCACCATGCACGTGGAAACGCCGAAGGAGCCGAAGAAGGAGAAGCTCTGAATCTTGTAGCCAGGAGCGAGTGTCATCCAGTCCAAATTCAGGATCTGGGTTCAATGGACTTCGGGCTCGTTCCTTTTGTTGGGATCGGTATCCCACGGTTTGGGCATTGCAACCGCGCCTTTAGGTGGGAGCCATGAAAGTGGAATTTGCAAGGGCGCGTCCAAGCCGCTGCAGGTAAGAAAGAGCATCGCTTTGCAGTCCAGATCGGCGAAACACTGGAGCTTGAGCACATGGGAAGGTGCGGCTTCTGTGGGCAGTTCTCCGTGGGTGAAAAGGTCATTGCCCTGCTTGTCCCTGGGTCCCTCGATGCGGGCTTCGAGCATGCGGAACGGTTTTCCATCCCGCGATTTCACTTCCAATTTGAAGCCGCGGATTGTCGGTTCATCCCAGACCACGCGGCTGGGTATCGCAAGAATGGGCAGCTTCAGTTTCCACGCCAGCGTCAGGTCGAAAACGGGTTGCTTGGTCGCATTGGTGGATACCTTCAGGAGCTCAAGCCCTGCCTGCATGCCCGGTTTGAGTTTCGAAGGGCGCAACGTCAATTGAAGCGTAGCTTTGGCCTGGTCTGCGATGACTTCGGATTCCAGGTAGTCCGGCAACTTGGTCTCCAGCCGGATCTCGGCCAAGCCACCGCCCTCGCGGGTAAAGGTGTAGCTGAGCAGCGGGCTTTCGTGGGGCGCAACTTCGCCGAAGCTTTTATTGGCGGCGTCAACGGCCATTTCCGGCCGCACCATCATGTCCCAGCGCAGGATGTAGCGGGGTTGTGAGGGATCGTCGGGTTCCAGGCGTACCGCGCGGCGCTGGTAGGCCAGGAAGTCGGATGCATCCGAGCTGACTTCTATTGTTCGCGCTTCGCCCGGCTGCCAGGGTTTCAGAAACGGGCCTTCGGGAACGCGCACGCCCGGGGCTGTATCCAGCACTCGAAAAGAGATGGGCTTTGGGCTGGTGTTCTTCAATTCCCAGGTGAGGGTGCGCACTTCCTTCGGCCCTACGCTGCCCAGGTGCTGGATGCTGTCTGGCGACACGATGAAGCGGAATTTCCGCGTGGGCTTCGCCGGAACCGAGGCTTCAACCTTGGGAGTCGGCATTGCCTTCACCGGGAGCTGGGTCGGAGTGGCGAGAGAGAGCAGGAAGAAGGGAATGAGCATGGGAATAGTGTGCCTTGTTGAGTCCTTCAGGTTGAGGTTAAGGCTTCGTCAGAATTGTTAATTGTTGTTAAGACAACGGAAATCACAAGCAATTCACGGAATGCAGCGATCTAATGGCTCACCATCCTCTTTTCAACCATTCATTGGAGATCTGCCGTGAATATCCTCGCGTGTTCCCGTTTTGCGTCCCTGCTCCTGCTCGGACTTTGTCTGCCCTTGGTGTCCCAGACACCCAAGAAGGTGCTTTTTGACCATACCCATCATGAAGAAGGCGGTGTTTCTGCTGAATGGGTCATCTGCAGTGGTCACGAGCCTGATCCGTCTCCTGCCAATCCCACCAAGGAGACCGATTGGAATGGTGGCATCAGCGCGTTGGGCTACGACCTCTACACCCAGGGCTATACCGTCCAGACACTGCCTGCATCGGGCGGACGGATCACTTTCGGCGATACCACCAACGCGCAGGATCTTTCCAAATACAGCGTGTTCTTCATCCCTGAGTGCTACACCTATTTCACCGCTGTGGAGAAAACGGCCATCGTGAAGTTCGTCCAAAATGGCGGCGGGCTTTTCCTCATGGGCAATCACCAGGGGGCCTCCCGCGTTTCCGGCTCGGTGCCCGGTTCCACGGATGCTTATACGGTATTCAACGATCTGATGACCAATAACGGGGTGGCCAACAACGGTTTTGGCTTCACCTGGATCATTGGCCATGGCCCTGGAGATGCCAGCGCCAACACCACCAGCACGGCTTACGCCAGCGCCATCAACCCGGTGACCAATGCCATCATCCGCGGGTCCAATGGCACGCTTACCATGCAGGATTTCCACTCGTTCTCCTACGTCAGCGTCAACACCGCCAATAATGCTTCCGCCCAAGGCATTCTCTCCACCCAGGTTTCCGGGGATACCGCCTCGGATTACTTCATCGCAACGAGCACCTTGGGCAATGGCCGGGTGGTGGCCATGGGGGACAGTTCACCTGCTGACGACGGCACCACGACCACGTCGGGGAAAAGCCTCCACAACAGTTACACCCTTAACAGCAACCGGGCCTTCTTCCTGAATGCCATCCAGTATCTGGCTGGGACAACCGCGGCCCAGCCTCCTGTGGTGAGCATCACCGCACCGGCGTCCAATGTCTCCACCACGACCGGCAACACCGTCACCTTCCAAGCCACTGCCACGGACCCCGCGGGCAGCGCCATGACCTACAGCTGGAATTTCGGGGATGCCACCACCGCCACCGGCCTTGGCCCCCTTGGTCACGTCTACACCATCGCGGGCACTTACACAGCCACCTTCACCGCCACGAACACCCAGAGTCTTTCCAGTTCAGCGACTCGCGTCATCACCGTGGCCAACCCCACCGGCAACATCGTCACTGCCAACCTGACCACCCCCAGTGGCAATGTAACGATCAATTCCGGCGCTGCGGTCGCTTTCGTTGGTAGCGGCACCGATTCAAGCGCTACGGCTACCTTGAACTACGCTTGGAGCTTTGGTGATGGCGTCACTGCCACGGGTACCTCCGTGAGCCATACCTACACCAATGCTGGTACTGCTCCGGTCTCCTATACTGCAACCTTTACAGTGACCGACAATACCGGGGTTTCCGCCTCGGCCACCCGCAAGATCACCGTGAATCCTGCATCCAGTGGCAGCAGCTTCACCGAGGGCTTCAATACCGGGACCAAAGCCTCGTACACCACGGGTAATGTAACCTTCACCTCTGGGGCCTGGACGCTTAACGATGCGCTGTTGGGCAATACCGCAAGTGACCCCAAGACCGGCACCCAAAGCGTCCGCATGCGCAATAGCGGCAAGTTGACAATGCTATACAACTGGGCCACCGGCGCCAAGACCGTGACCGTGAAGCACGCCGTGTATGGCAGCGATGCCGCTTCAACCTGGGGTCTCTGGTATTCCACGAATAGCGGCAGCACCTGGATTCAAGCGGGCAGCGCGGTGACATCTTCTTCCACCGCGCTCGCAACCGCCTCCTTCACCTTGAACGTTACCGGGGCGATCCGCTTCGAGATCCGCAAGACCGACGGCACAACGCGCCGCGTCAATTTCGATGATTTTCAAGTGTCCGGCTACTGAACCAACGCCCCCATGACTGACCAAGGGCCTGGCCTGAGCCCAGCCTGAGCACTGTCAGGCCCTTGGTTTTTATAATTGGGTGCGAATACTCAGAACGCGACGCCCACGCCGAAGGTCCACATGCGATCGAATTCCTGGCCTGAACCTTGAGCGCCCAGGTAAGTCGCAAAATCCCCCACTGAGCCCAGCTTCACGGGATTGTCCTTGGTGATGGGCTGCTGATAGCTGGCTGCGAGGTAAGGATGGACCACCGGGAAGGGCAGGCGCCAGCGGGCTCCCACGCGAAGCCAGGTGCGGGCAAGGTTTTTTTCACTGGAAAAAGCTGCCGTGGAAAATTTGTAATTCTGCAACCGCTCGATCACACCGAATTCGCCCGCAAGGCCCGTGAAGGGCACCCAGAATTGGACTTGCAGCCCTACGCCAAGACCTGATTGCTTGAGTGTTGAAGACTGTTGAAGGGTGCCCTGGGAAACCATGCCGTCCGCCCGCCATTGAGCTATCTCCAGGCCACCTTCAAGGCGGACCACCGGGCCAAAAGCCCACAGTCGGCGGCTCAAGGTGCCAATGCCGCCCCGGCCCGTGTCGAGGTCGCCAGAAACCAGTTGGGCGCTGCCGGAGATTAAGGTTTTGGGTAGGCTCTGGCCTTTAGGAAAGGGCACTTCCAACCGTGCGTCCCATTGCGCTGCCAGGGGCATCGCAAGAGAACAAAGAACAAGGTTGAGAACGGGCTTCATGAAGCTCACTTCCACTTGATGGAACAGCCCATGGAGGGGCGTTGGGGTTCTGGAATCGTTTGACCATCAAGCAATGCCTCGATAGCCGCCTTAAGTTCCTGGCGCGAAACCTGGGCTGCGTCCTTCCAGTTGTCATCCAGCCGCCCTCGATACCGCAGCCTCCGTTCGTTGTCATAGAGGAAGAAATCCGGTGTGCAAACCGCGCCGATGGCTTTGGCAATCGCTTGGGATTCATCTCGCAAGTACGGGAAAACGAAACCCTGGTTCTGGGCTCGAGAGCGCATGGCCTCAAAGCCGTCTTCGGGATAGGCCTCTGCGTCATTGGCGTTGATGCCCACCACATCACAGCGCCCCTGGAATGCTTTGGCCAGCGCGTTGATGCGGCCATCCACGGCCTGCACATAGGGGCAGTGGTTGCACATGACCACCGCCAGCAAGGCCGGAGCGTGAAAATCATCCAGGCGCCAGGTTTTACCGTCCAAGCCAGACAGCAGGAAATCGGGACAGGGACTTCCTAGGGCCACCATGGATGATTCAAGTAGCGACATGGCACCCCCAAAGGCTCCAATTGTCGATGGTTGGTGGCAGATTGTCGATCGGGACCA
The DNA here is from genome assembly GCA_025361125.1 of Holophagaceae bacterium. Lineage (GTDB taxonomy): Bacteria > Acidobacteriota > Holophagae > Holophagales > Holophagaceae > JANXPB01. Next base: position 8,951 of record JANYBM010000149.1, read on the forward strand.
CCGACCGCCATCGGGCCCCGACCGTCAATCGAAAATACCAAGGATGGCACCGTGCGTGTGAGAAGCTAACTTTAGCGACCCGGGAGATTTAATATGAGCCTTCCTGAACGAAAACATTCCGGATACACGTTAGAAGATTGGAAGCACTGGGATGGTCGCTGGGAATTGATCAACGGTGATGCCTACGACATGACGCCGGCTCCTAGTACGGAGCATCAAATGATTTCCTCAAATCTTCATGCAGTGATCTGGAATGCCCTGGCGGAAGCCAAGCAGAAGGCAGGTGGAGGTGATTGCAGGATCTTTGCAGCCCCCACGGATGTCTACCTAGATTCAGGCGTCCTTCAGCCTGATCTTCTCGTGGTTTGCGATCCCGCCAAGATCACCCCGCGAGGCATCGAGGGTCCGCCGGATCTCGTGGTGGAAATCTTGAGTCCCAGCACCGCGAGCAAGGATTGGTCGCACAAACGCTGGGCCTATGCGGCGGCGGGGGTGCCGGAATACCTGATCGTGGATCCCGATGAGCGGTTCGGGTTGCTTCTCACGTTGGAGGCCGGGCGCTATGAGGAGACTTCCCGGGCGGACTGGGGAGGGATCGTAGCAATCTTCGGGGGCAAGCTGAACGTGACTTTGGGATGACGCGGTGGCCGGGCTTTGCCCGGACATCACGTGGGGAGCACCATGGGAGGGTTCCGACCTTCGTGAGCTTGCGACCGGGAGGACGCGCAAGCGACCGATAAGCGGGAGAAGAGGGAGCGAAGCGCCCGGGCGGTCCCCCTCGTTCATGACAGGTCGCTTGGTGTTTTTTGGATGACCGCTTAGGCTCTAAGGAAACCTGAAACCGGAATCCGGATGGCTGCACTTCACAGACTTCATTGGTCCACCCTGGGCGAGTCAAGCGAAGGGTTGGAAAACGCCTGGGCCTCGGCTTGGGAAATCAGTGTGGATCGTGGTGCTTCACCAGCCCTGCCGCCCCGCGACACGGATCTTTGGACCATCAGCGCTCCTGGCGTGGAGCCGCCGGCTTCCCTGTTGCGTTTGCTGACGGAGGTCGGCGCCTTGCCCATTCTGCTGCTCCGAAGCCCCGGGGCATCGCCTTTAAGTCCGGTGGCTTTGGCCGCTTGGGGTCGCTTGGGCTCGGTGCGCTGGGGCTTGCTGAACTCGGAAGTTCCTCAAGGGGGCCTAAGGCCGCTGAGCAGTGCACCGATTCCCTTTACTGCCACCCAGGCCCTAGCTCTAGGCCTGGTGGGTTTCAGTCCCGCCATGGCTGCGGTGGTGGCTCGGGCGCGGGCGGCGGCGGCCACCCGTGCCACGGTTCTGCTCAGTGGTGAAAGCGGCACCGGCAAGGAAGTCATCGCCCGCGCCATTCATCAATTGAGTGAAGACCGCGAACAACCTTTCGTGTCGGTTCATTGCGGCGCCATCCCTGAAAATCTCGTGGAATCGGAACTCTTTGGCTATAACAAAGGCGCTTTCACCGATGCGCGCAAAGATACGCCGGGGAAATTTCGGGAAGCCAATGGCGGCACCCTGTTCCTGGACGAAGTGGGTACCATGCCTCTCTCCGCTCAGGTCCGCCTCTTGCGGGTGCTTCAGGAGCGGGAGGTGCAGCCCTTGGGCGGAGGTCCCCCGGTGAAGGTGGATGTGCGCGTGGTTGTGGCCAGCAATTCGGATCTCTGGGCGAAAGTCCAGGACGGCAGCTTTCGAGAAGACCTTTTCTATCGGCTGGATGTGGTGCCCATCCAGATGCCGCCCCTTCGCGACCGTCGGGAGGAAGTCCCTTTCCTGGCCCAGCATTTCCTGAACCGCAAAGCCCGGGAGCACGCCCTCTACCCCAAAGCCCTCCATCCTTCGGTGGATCCCTTGCTGATGGCCATGCCCTGGCCTGGTAACGTGCGTCAACTGGAAAACGCCATCGAACGGGCGGTGATCCTGGCTGGCGCACGCCCAGTCCTGACTCGCCAGGATTTCACCTTCTTAATGGATAGGCTGCCGGAGGGCGAGGTGTTGATCGAGGAACCCTTCCAGCGCACAACCCTTGGGCTACCCACTCCAGAAACCCCTGGACCGGAAACCGCCAACTATTTGGATATCCCCGCGGACGGCCTGGATTTGAACCACGTGGTGTCTGAAGTCGAGCGGAACCTGATGCTACAGAGTCTCGCCATCACCCGTGGCAACAAGAAAAGAGCCGCCGAGCTGCTGGGCTTGAAACGCACAACCTTCCTGGAAAAGATGAAAAGGTTGGAGTTGGAAGACGAAGGAACAGAAATAATGGAAGGGGAACCGGAATAATTCAGGTCTCAAAACCGGTCTTGGGCCAAATTCTCTTGTCTGCATGATGGAAAAGGTTTCAGCCTGAAATAAAAAAATCTTGCCCATGTGAATTCTTCATGACAGCATTCCATGGATATTCATATCGTCCCCATGGAACCTTCCATGACCGAGTATACCGTTTGACCGTCGGTGCTTCAAGCGCACGACACTTATACCCAGCAAGACCACGCTCTACTCTCTCTTCCACCCACCCTTCCTGGAGGCATTAAATGCTTAGGAACTCCTTTAATCTAAGCCGCATCGCGGTTCTCTTAGCCTTCGGCAGCACCGCTGCGCTGGTGGCTCAGGGCGTCCAGTACGGAACCGTCACCGGTACGGTCAAGTCCAGCAAGGGCGCCGTCATCGCTGGCGCGCGCGTTGTCATCCAGACTGGCCAGGGCGATCGTACGGCCATTGCCGATGCCAATGGCAATTACCGTTTCCCCTCACTGGTTCCCCAGAGCAACACCAAGATCACTGTGTCTGCCGCTGGCTATGTCGGGGCTTCCATTGACACCCGCGTCAGCCTCGGCACCAACAACATCGTGGATTTCGCCTTGAAGGCCGTCGCCGACGTCAGCACCACCGTTGTCGTTACCGCCTCCTCAGGCGTCATTGATAGCACTGAAGCCAAGACCGGTGCCAACCTGAGCCTGGAATCCATCAACGCCCTGCCCATCAACAACCGCAACATCACCGCCATCGCATCTCTCTCACCAGGCGTCAGCAGTGACTCCAATGGTATTACGGTCCGCGGTTCCCAGGCCACCCAGGTCCAGTACCTGGTGGACGGTGCCGACGTCATGGATCCTGTCACCGGCGGCCCGGCCGTCCGATTGAACGAAGAAATGCTGGAAGAAGTCCAGGTCATCAGCGGCGCGGCTTCGGCTGAATACGGTCGTTTCACCGGTGGTGTGGTCAACACGGTCACCAAGAGCGGTACCAACGATTTCCATGGTGTTGCCCGCTTTGATGCCACCAATCCCAAATGGAACGCCTACAACCCCCTGAACCGCGGTTCCAACGGCAAGACTGAATTCCTCAATCACACCGGCGTCATCCAGCAATACGTGGTCAGCGGTCCCATCATCAAGGACCACCTGTTCTTCGTGGTGGGCTACCGCACGACTTCTCCCTCGACAGCCGTACCTGGCACCACCACATCTCCAGATTGGGGTGGGGTTGGTTTTGTCAGAACTATTTCCGAAGAGCGCAAGGATCTCAAAATTGACTGGCAGATCAACAATTCCCACAAGGTTTTCTGGCAGTACAACAAGACCGTCGCCCAATCCCTGAGTCGAGACTACCCCGCCCTCTTCGGCTATGGCAGCACGAGCCTCGAGACCCTCAGCGACCAGGCTGACAATTTCCAGTATGTGACCTTTGGTTACTTGGGCCAGCTCACCAACAGCCTCTTGTTGGATATCCGCATGAACCAGAAGAAGGAGACCCTCGGCGGTTCCGCGGGTGCTTCGGGCGGCAAGGGTGGCAAGAACACCCCCATGTGGATTGATGCGAGTGGTAGCTTCGATGTCTTCGATAACGGCTTCTTCTCCAACGACGGCGATTCCCGCCCGATCCGCACGGCCAACGCCTCGCTGACCTGGTTCGTGGATGCAGCCGGTACGCACGAAATCAAGAGCGGCATCCAGCTCTATGAATCCAAGCGCGCCTCCGCCAATGCCCAGACGCCATCGAACTACGAGATTTATTTCAACGGGTTCAATGTTGACAAAGCCCATGGTGGCACCTCGGCCGCCAGCAACCGCCACATGGACATCGGCGACAACGCCTACAGCTATCTGGAATACTGGGAGCCCATTTTCGGCGCCATCACCAAAAACACCATCACGGGCCTTTACATCAACGATAAATGGAAAGTCAATGGCAATTGGGCCTTCAACCTAGGCCTGCGCTATGACAAATTCGTGTCCAAGGATGATCTGGGTCGCGACAATTTCAGCATTGACGGCCTTAGCCCCCGCCTGTCCGCCATCTGGGACATCAAGGGTGATGCCTCCCAGGTCCTGTCGGCGAACTACAGCATCTACCAGGGCCAGGTCATCCAAGGTGCGACCGACGCGTCATCCCCGGCTGGCAACCCCATCCAGCACGACTACTCCTATCTTGGCGGGAATCCCCTCAAGGCTGATGGAACCCTGAATCGTGCGGCCTTCGCCAACACCGAGTTCTTCCTGGATGACCCTTTCCGTCAGCGCAACGTCACTATAGATCCCAACCTCAAGCCCCCTCAAATGACGGAAATGGCCGTGAACTATGCCACCCGTGATGAGAAGGGCGCGACTTGGACCATCGGCTTCACAAGACGTGTCTGGGATCACAGCGTGGATGATTTCAAGACTGTTGACGGTACCGGAACCTTGAAGACCGTCATCAAGAATGACCCCGGAATCAAGCGGAATTACATTGGCCTGGAACTCACCTGGCAGACCAAGGTGAATGAGCACTTCAGCTACGGCGGCAACCTGACCTTGAGCCGTCTGCGGGGCAACTACGAGGGTGGCCAGGTCGGCACCACTGAGCAAAAGAACAACTACGGCCCGAATGGCCCCATTGATTCCCGCATTGCTCCTATGGGCAACCTGGCTGCAGACCGTCCGATCGCAGTTGTTGGCAACGCAACCTATACCCAACCCCTGGGCCGCGGCAGTCTGAATTTCGGTTTCCTGGGC
>JANYBM010000154.1 GCA_025361125.1 Holophagaceae bacterium
CTGAATTTCCCCCGCGAAGCTGGCGCATGATGGCTTTCTTCTCAGTATCGGCCGAGCCGATACACGAGACAAAAAGACTCTTGGCGCTCTTGGCGTCTTGGCGGTGAATCCATTTCTGTTTTATTGAACGCGACTTGGTATCAGTCCAGAAGGACACATCCTGCAGGTCGGGTGAGAGGGCCGCAAGATCCTGATCCATGCCCCATGCAGGGTTGGTGTAGGCGCAACCCAAGGTCTCGAATGGCGCCGTGGCCAAGGCTGCCGGGGAGCTCGCCTTGAACACCTTCAGGAGGAACGAATCGCCGGGTCGTCCCGGATAGCCGGTAGCGTCGGGGACAAAGTAATCCATGCGGACCGCGTACCAGAAGGTCGCGCCGCTCTCCACCACCGGAACGAGATTGGACACCTCGTGGTCCTGGAAGCCCGCCTGGCCTGGGTTTGAGGGATTTGAAACGGGTATGGCGGGCCAAAGGGGCACCTGGAAGGAGAAGGTGTTGCCTCCATCCGTGGAGCTGGCCAAATGGGTGTCCACGCAAGGAACGGAATAGGCGCCGGACGTCTTATTGTTGGGCCAGGAATAGGTGAGCCACAGCGTCCCGGTCTGGGGGTCCCGGCGCAGGCAAGGGTCCGCGAAACCACTGAACGGTGCGGGCTGGCCGTTAGGCAGGAGGAATGGGCCATCGCCTTGGATCGTAAGGGGAGCGCAGCCCGTCGCCCCGGGCACGCAATCCGCTGTGAGAAGCACTGGCGGATTTCCTCCACCAGGGCTGCTTGAGTCGTTCCTGATCGATCCGCCAGAGCAGGAACTCATGAGCAAAACCAGGTAACCCGTGAGGGCGCGGGGAAAGTTGGTGGGCATTCTGTGCCACGAATACTTCGCGTTGCGCAACTGGCAAATCGAGGAAATCCATTTCGCCAGTTTCGCCGCGAGCTTGGTCACGCTCGCCATGGAATCGAGGGATCGCGTGGAGGCCCAGGAGTCTCTCCGGCGCTTCAAGCTGGCGAACTGACGGATTTTTTCAGCACCATCGCATCAGCGATCCGGCTTCCAGGATTCATGGGCTGGAACTCTGGTAAGTTTCCCAGGCGGCAACGGCTTCCCGGCGATCCAAGCCCGCAGCCACGCGTAGGCCCAGGCTTGGGAAGTTGTGGTGCCGCGGCACAGTGCGAGATCCAAGCGGTCCTGGATTACTTTTGATGGTGGAGTGGGCCAAGATTCCGGGGGTCGCGAGTGGCCTTCAGCGTAAAGGCTTCGGCATTCTTCCTCCCATGGCCTCAGATTCAGGGACAGGAGACGGCGATGCACCAATTCATGGCGGAGGATTGTGCCGAGATCGCGACGCTTCAGTTTCTCGATGGGCCGTAAGTGCAGGGTGGCTCCAACCCAGGAGGCAAATCGCTGCGGAGGCGCGCCGGTGACCTTTTCGAACATTGCATCGCTGGTGTGCAAATGGATCGACCAGGGGCCCATCTGCATGGAGCCAAAGGATTCCGTGGCACGTGCCGCCGCGTGCAAGTCTTGCTCCAGCAACGCTGCGGCATCTGGATCGCCCCGCCATGTCGGTGCCTGGTCGATCCCCATGGGTGCTTGCGCAATGCTTATCGGTGCCTGCGCTGGCATCGACGCGCAAATCATGAAGGCCGCGGGCAGAAATTTGATGTCAGTCCTCCGCAAGCACGCGCCATCGATAGACGCCCAGAAAGGCTGGGTTTTCGGGCAAGGGCCTGAAGTCGGGATCGGGATGCTGCAGCAAATCACTGAGCCTTACGCGTCGCATCTCGCCGGCATCCCGGCTGAGTCCGCTCTGCTCACGGCCGGTGTGGTAGATGAGCACCGGCATCCCATCCGCATCAGAGCGGGCGAAGGCCATGGAATGGTCAGGCATGGGGCGCGCGCCGCCCCGCGAAAAAAAAAGCAGATCCCCGGCTTTCGCGATTTGAGTGTCCCGGCCCATGAAAACGCAGGAGAGATTCCGCAGCATCGCGCCCTTGGCGAAGGGCCGCCACCCTTCCGGCGTGGGAAAGCCATTGCGCCAGGGACCGCCGCTTTCAAACGATGGGTTGCGCGCCGCCACGACACCACTGAAGGCCGTGCGAGCACGCCAGGCTTCGGTGTGCGGACCCCACGCTTCGTGGAAAGCGAAGCGCAGAAGTCCCGAGCAGTCCCGCTGGGCGGGTTCCCAGGCCGGGGACAGCCGGTCCAATTGATCTTCCAGGATGGCCACGAACCAGCGGCGGAAAGCTTCGCGGTCGCCTTCGTCCACTAAACCGCCCAAGGGCATTTTGCCGCCACTCGGAACGACCTCGAAGGTTCTTGCGAATCGCGGAAAAGCAGATACAGAAATGGACGCAGGCGCCGTAGGTGTGAAGTAAAACCCTTCTGAGGCACTGCCCCAGAAAGGCAAGCCAGAAACCTTTGCGCACCACGGTGATACCCGCAACCCGGCCAGGGTTCTGCCTTCCAAGGCAAGGTGCTGAACCGGATTCCCGCGTACGGCTTCCACCCTTGCACCGACATGAAGTGGAACGAAAAGCAGGCTACCCGCGGTCAGGATCAGCGCGACGGAAATCACAATTTTTTTCATCACCGCGTGAACCTCAAGAACCGCAAGGAGTTTAGCATTTGCAAGCTTCGTCGTGGGCGGTATCCGGGAAATCTTGGTGAGAAGATAATCGAGCTCCACGATAGGATAGGCGGTGCTGCCAAACCGAAGTATTTAGCTTCCAGCCGATTCCTTATCCGGAGTTTCCATGAAGATCCTCGTCGCTCTCAAACAGGTGCCCGACACCGAAACCCGGATCAAGGTGGCGGCGGACGGCAAGTCCATCGACCCGGCGGACGTGAAGTGGATCACCAGCCCCTACGACGAATACGCACTGGAAGAAGCCATCCGCCTGAAGGAAAGCAAGGCCGCGGAAGTCACGGTGGTGAGCCTGGGCGGGGACAGTGTCAAGGATGTGCTCCGCAATGCGCTGGCACTGGGAGCCGACAATGCCGTGCTGCTGAAGAGCGATGCCTCGGATCCGCTCGCTATCGCCACAGCCCTGGCGGCCTGGGCCAAGGACAAAAATTTTGACCTGATCATGGCTGGCAACAAAGGCATCGGCGGCGATAACGCCTCCGTTGGGCCGATGGTCGCCGAGCTGCTGGGCATCGCCCAGGCCAACGTGGTTGTCAAACTGGAAATCGGCGACGGGACCTTCCGTGCCGAGCGCGAAATCGAGGGCGGCACTGAGGTCATCGAAGGCAAGCTGCCCGCTGTGATCACCGCGCAAAAGGGCCTGAACGAGCCCCGCTACGCCAGCCTGAAGGGCATCATGGGCGCCAAGAAAAAGACCATCGAGGAAATCGATGGCGCTGCCCCGTCCGGTTCGACATCGATAGTTGGCATGGTGATGCCACCGGCCCGCCCCGAGGGCCGCAAGCTGGATGGCGATCCCGCTCAGCAGGCCGCGGCGCTCCTAAGCGCGCTCACGGACGAAGCGAAGATCTTTTAGTGCGAAGCCTTTCCTGATGAAAAAACGCAACGACTTGATTTGGGGACTCCAATGATTCTGGTTTTCTGTGAATTGAAAGACGGCAAGCTCCGCAAGCCTTCCGCCGAGGCTCTCTCCGAAGGCCGCCGCCTGGCGGATGCTTCGGGCAAGAGCCTGGGGGCATTATTCGTGGGCGCATCCAATGCCGGTGCTACGGATGCCGCTAACTATGGTGCCGACGTGATCCTGACCTGCGAAGCCCCGCATCTGGCTTCCTACAGCAGCGACGCCTTCGCCCACGCCATCGCGGACGCGGTGAAAACCAAGGGCGCCACGGTTCTGCTCGGGGGCGCCACGGCCATGGGCAAGGACGCCCTGCCCCGTGCGGCCGCGCGGCTTGGCGCAGGCTACGCAGGCGACGTCACGGGCCTTTCCATGGTAGACGGCAAGCTGCAGGCCGTGCGCCCCGTCTACGCGGGCAAGGCCTTCGCGACCACGGCCTTCACGAGCAACATCCAAGTGGCCACCACGCGGCCGAATGTTTTCACCGCCACCGAAAAAGCCGGCGCCGGCGCCATGGAATCGCTGCCCTCCCCGGCCGGTGATTTCCTGGCCATCGTGAAAGAGATCCTGGCCAAAGGCAGCGGCAAGGCGGATCTCACCGAAGCCAACATCATCGTCAGCGGCGGTCGCGGCATGAAGAACGGCGAGAACTTCGCCATCCTCGAAGAGCTGGCGGATGCGCTCGGCGCGGTGGTCGGGGCCTCTCGCGCCGCGGTGGACGCGGGTTGGGGCATCTCCCACGGCATGCAGGTCGGCCAGACCGGAAAAGTGGTGAGTCCGACGCTCTACATAGCCTGCGGCATCAGCGGCGCCATCCAGCACATCGCCGGCATGAGCGGATCGAAGTACATCGTCGCCATCAACAAGGATCCCGAAGCGCCCATCTTCAAGCTCGCCTCCTACGGAATCGTGGGCGATCTTTTCGAAGTGGTGCCGGAACTGACCAAAGCCGCAAAGGCAATGGGTCTGGCCGCGCAGTAGCTCGCTCAAAGGCGTGCAGCCACGAAGGCTGAGCAGGGTAAAAAACTAAGAATAAAATTTGCCACAAAGGGGCACAAAGAAAAGCCTGCCGCGCTCAATCTCCAAGTGCAACATTCCTCAGAAAGAATGGTTGCATGGGAAAACACTACACACATCTGAGTTGCGAGGAACGAGCCATGATCCAGGCGAAGCTGGAGTTGGGATTCAAGCCTCGGGCGATCGCCCGAGGCTTGAATCGCGCGGCTTCGACCATCAAGCGTGAGCTGGATCGCAATGGCTGGCAGCCTTCTGTCCATCCCCGCAGACCTGGTCGCCCTCCTTTGACGGGCGGCTATCGTCTCCAAGCCGCCCAGGCCAGAGCCCTCGCGCTGGCCTCCAAACCACGCGTCAAGAGAAAGCTCGTGGTAGGGAGTCTTGTGTGGCATCACGTCATGGATGGGCTTGGCCGTGGGTTGTCCCCCGAGCAGGTGGGGGGCACACTCTCGCGTATGCAAGAACCCCTGCGCATCAGCCATGAAACGATCTACAGCGCCATCTATGCGATGCCCAGAGGTGAACTGCGCACCGAGGTTATCGCCTTGCTCCGCAAGTCCCACAAGACCCGTCGGCCTCGTGCGCGCGGGGAGGACCGACGTGGCCTCATTCCCAACATGACCAGCATTGACGAACGCCCCCTCGAGGTCGCTGAGCGACTGGTTCCCGGCCACTGGGAGGGTGATCTCATCAAGGGCGCTGCCAACCGGTCTCAGGTGGGCACTTTGGTCGAACGCAAGAGCCTGTTCACCGTGCTTGCTCAAATGGATAACGCCACAGCCTTGTGTGCTGCGGAGAGCTTTGCTCGTGTCCTCAATCGCGTCGATTCCCAGATGTTGCGCAGCCTGACTTACGACCAGGGCCGGGAGATGGCGGCCCACGAACATTTCAGCCGAGATACGGGCATGGCCGTCTACTTCGCTCACCCGCACAGCCCCTGGGAGCGTGGCATCAACGAGAATACGAATGGCTTGCTTCGACAGTATTTGCCCAAGGGTTCAGACTTGAGCATCTACACCCAGGACCAGCTCGATGACATCGCCTGGACCCTGAATGTCCGACCCAGAAAGTCCCTCGGTTGGAAGTGTCCCGCAGAGCTTTTCCTTCCAGAAGGCGCTTTTGATTTCAAAGCCTACTGGGCCACTGCCCTTAACCTTGTTGCACTTGGAACTTGAAACCGCCAAGCTTTTCAATCTGGCGACTACTAGTAAAGCTGCGGATTGGGAATACGAGCACGAATGGAGGGTGGTCAACTGGAAGCGGGAGAAGGATCCGCCAGGGCAATATTCCTATTATCCCTTTCACCCACTTGAGCTTGCGAAAATTTTTTTCGGACCATTAATCCCAGAGGACAAGCGAATACGGTTGA
>JANYBM010000165.1 GCA_025361125.1 Holophagaceae bacterium
GGAGCGCACTCAGGGCGCTACGGAAGTCGGGGATATGGAAGGACGAGTTCAGCCTCGTTTGAGCAATTCCATCAAGAAGGCGTGGAAGGAGGCTGAGCCCTATGCGGAAATCGAGTAACAAGACCAATCCAGAAGCGGAGTTGGAATTGCTGAAGCTTAGATATCCCCACCTCGCCTCGAATGTCCTCAAAGTCATCGAGGGGACAGTTGCGGAGCGCGTGTACTTCCTGAAGCAAGACCATTGGGTTGGCTACCCGATTGCGGATGAATTATTAGCGGAGATGTTTGATCTCCTGGATTCCCCAAGGATTAGTCGGATGGAGGGAATCCTAATTGTCTCCTCTCCGTTTAACGGAAAGTCGACCTTGCTCCGGCGATTTCGCGACAAAACGGCACCCACAAAGAAGGCCGACGGTAGCTTCCTGGAAGTACCGACCCTCCTTGTTAATTCACCATCCGTCGCCGATGAGAAACGGTTTTTACAATCAATTTTGAGAGAGCTCCACTCGCCTTACTCTTCGTTGGGATCGACTGGATCGCTTGAATCGATTGTGAAGGAGTACTTCCATAAGTTGGGCTTGAAAGTCCTCCTGATCGATGAATCTCATAACTTAATCTCTGGGGATAAGGCTCAAAACGAAGTTTGCATCAACCTGTTTAAAAGTTTCATGAACGATTCACAAATTTCAATCGTCGCAGCAGGAATTCCGAGTGCGATGAATGCGCTCCAATTTGACTCCCAGCTTGAAACTAGGTTCATGGTCAAGGTCTTGCCGAGATGGTCACACGACGTCGAACTACTCAGATTGGTATTAAGTTTTGAACGCCTTCTTCCCCTTCGAGAACCTTCATTACTTAAGGAAAGCCTGGACCTAGTCACAACCCTCTTTGAGCTTAGCGAAGGGCGAATTGGAGAATTGTTCAGGCTAATGAAGTCAATGGCCATCTACGAGCTCCGCTGTGGACGAGAGGTGATCAGTGAGGCGTCGCTAGCGGCAGTGAGCAAACTTGCACCTTCAAAGAGGAAAGCACTGCTTCATGCGAAATTCTGAGTTATTCCCAGAATACGAGCACTCAAATTGGCGATGGCCACTTCTTGTGATGCCTCTCGAAGGTGAAGCCTTTTCGTCCTGGGTTACACGCGTGGCGGAAGTGAATGGAGGCAGTCTGCAATCGCTTTGCTGGGCGACCTGGCCGGGCCGAGATTTGTTAATGAAGGACTTGGATCGTTCAATCCCACAAGAAGTAATCGCGACCCTTAGAAACAGAACCGGTCAATCAACCAACAGCCTGCGGGCCTTGTCACTACAAAGCCTGGAAGGGGTGCTTTTCGAGGATTGTGGTGATGGGTCAGCTCGACTGCCATGGGTCTTGCCTGTGCACCTTCGAAAGCCCAATTCACATGGGGTTCAGTTCTGCCCAGATTGCTTAGGAGAGGATCGCACTCCATATTTCCGATTGAATTGGCGACTTTCGTTTCTCACGTGTTGCCGGACACACTCGCGATTGCTGCTAGATCACTGCCCATCATGCGAGCGAGCCCTAAACCCTTATGTCTGTTTTGGTGGACTGCGAAGAAACACCGGCCCTGTACCCGTTCACCTTTGCCGTTGGTGTGGTTGGGACCTTCGAAGAACTTCACCCGTCGCGGGCGACATCAATATGCATGTGGAAGCGCCCGTAATCCCCTTCCAAGGGGAACTTGAGTGCGCCATTCGCGATGGTTGGGTCCTCCGGCCTGGGGGTGAATGGCTACATTCGATTCCCTGGTTTCGTGGGCTTCAACGACTGATCCGCCACCTATCGAGCGGCGGAGCGACCAAGCGCCTTCGTCTTGTCGTACAACACGAGATGGGGATCCCAGCAGACCCTGTGCTTGAGGAGTTCACGCAACAGGCGCAGCTCTTCGAGCAACTGCCAGTGACTTTTCGTCATCACACAATCCACCTTCTTGGCTGGATTCTGGAAGATTGGCCACATCGACTGATTCGGGCATGCAAATCAGCCCACCTCCGCCACGCTCGACTATTGATGGACTCAACCCAGCCAGCCCCGTTCTGGCTTTGGTCAGTTGTCCAAGAACATCTCTCCATGAAATACCAGCGTTGGAGGAACGAGATCCTTCCGCCGGGTTTGACGATTTCATATCGGGAGCTGGGAGAGCGCCTGACGAACGAGGGTTCGCTTCTTCGTGAGCGGAGGATCCGATTTATCCGTGAGCATCCAGAGCTATGTGATGACCTTCTTTGCCTAATTCGTCGGATGAAAGCAGAAGGGCTCTATAGCCCCCATTCTGAAACCTCCATTTTGTTGAAACATATTGAGCCAGTGATCACTCGAGCGATGTCTCGAATGTCACTTCTCAGCATCACTGAGTAGCCAAATGAACCAACTTCGCTCCATCCTTCATCTCCGAATCGCTTTCCAAGTAGACCCTTTCGTGCGTTCACAGCTCCTCGTTCTCCTGAAATACTTCGAGAACGCCTGTGAAACCATCCATCGCGTCGCTATAGAATACAAGTGCTCACATTCTGCCGGCCTTCAACTCCTTACCTACCGAATGCTGACTCCAGAGACTGGCCCGGGTCTACCTTCTCAATACAGTGTGCGAGCAATAAATCGTGTGTCGCATCAACTCCGGATGAGGAGACGAAACCTTCCGGACCCTTATCCCAGTCATAGCATAGACCTCGACCACCACTCGTGCTCACTGCATAAAGCTACATCACAGATACGGATCACGCCTCCAGATGCCCGTGGCCGCCTACAGCGCAAGGGCCTAACTGTACGAGTGATACTTGGACCTCTTAGGACAAAGGATCTCGAAACCTGGTCCTCACACCACCTTCTTGGTGCCTACCTTGTGATCCCCACCGAGGGCCCCGTGGTCCTTCATGCCCGACTTACGCCCAAGCCCATCTAGCCATCAAACTCGACTCCATTGTCCAAAGCACATACAGGGAAGGCCCAGAATTCCCAATTCAACCTTGAACCTGAATTGGGGAGCGCCACAGGAGAATGACCGCCTCAATTTTCTCAACGGGTCAGGTCTCTTGTCACTGGGAATTGGAGTGGGTTCCAGCTAATAGCCTAGAAATTCATAAAACATCTAAAATAATAAATAAATCATCTTGTAGACAATAAATGACAAATTTTGCGTCGATTTAGTAACTTTTTGCACTCAACTAGTTCAAATTCGCATTTTCTCGAGGAAGTTCCATGCGCTCGGCGGTCTTCATGCCGACCTTGGGCAGCTGCATCAGCTCCGTGACCGTCGCGCTGTTGAGATTGATGGGGTGCTGGGGCGCCGATGTTTTGGCCTTGGCCGATCGGACCCCGGCAGCCGCCAAGGGAAGAGCCAACGCAAGTACGAGGGCTCGGGTGAGGGTGGAAAGTGTGATGTTCATGAGTGCCTCCTTTCAGGCAAACAAGTAACATCGAGGTTCGTGCCAATATATAAGTAGAATAATATTAATAATTAAAAATTGTTATATATTGTAATTTGTATTATTTTGATTACAAATTATTTATTTATTATTACAAACACAATTATTACAACGTATAAATATTGAATTATTTATATATTATTATTTAAATTATTTACAATATTTTAACAATATTTTTAGTTTTCATCCAAGTGTTAGAATGGGCAATTGAAATTTTTCTAATCTGAAATATTTTTTGGGGATCACTATGCGGAAACTCCTTGCCTTGGGCATGGCCCTGTCGCTTCCTGCCCTGGCTCAGGAACCAGGAAACCGATTTGGATTGGAGCTTGGCGTCTTCCAGCCCAAAGGACGTTGGGACATGTTCCAACCCAATGGATTCCCGAATCCCCAACCAACCACTGGCTGGACGGGGGGGATTCTGGTGCACTTCAACCTGGAATCCCGCTTCCAGGGACGATTGCGGGTAAGTTATCTGCAAACCGGCAAGGGTGATGACATCCTCGTGTCCTACTCAGCCAACCAGCCGCTTCCCAGCGACCAGCACATGGAAGGACGCGGCTATTACTCAGGTATCCAAGTCGGCTATGAGGTACTGTTTCACTTGCGTGACAATCCCAGGAATGGGTCCTTTCTGGTGGCCGGTTTGGGCGGGGCCTTTTGGAGGTTCCACACCTCTGACTATCACCCTGTTTTAGATCCGCTTCCCCAGGGTTACTACCACCGCGAAGCACAGTGGTTTGATACCACCTTCCTACCAGTAGTGGGCATCGGCTGGCGCTTCAACCCACATTGGACGGCGGAAACGCGTTTCTTCATGGTTGCGGACGATTCCAGAGGGAGTTCCCGGAAGGGCGCCATCCTGGCCGGAACCTACCGGTTCTAACCAAGACCAGACTCCAAAGTAGCGGGCAAAGTCGCCCGTCGTTGAATTCCGCCATTTTAGGTTCTTAAAGCTACGGAGGACGGGTCGCGGTGGGGTACTGTGATTGACATCCTCACGCAGCATCCCACCAGACTGGAGATTAGATGGCTGAAAAGCGCATCACCGGGCATTTTGACGATGCATGGCTCCAGGTGGACAAGACGGACGATCCGGGATTTTTCGTCCGGTTTCTGGATGCATCAAGGGTCCGTTCGTTGGCGTTCGCGCGGCAGAATCCGGCCATGGCCTTCGCCCATCTTGCCCTGGAGCCCGGGCTGTCCGTGCTGGACTGCGGTTGCGGGACGGGGGACATCCTCGCCATCATCGCCGGCCTGATCGCGCCGGGTGAAGCCTGCGGTGGCGAATTGAGCGACACGATGCTGCAGGAAGCGCGGCGGCGCGTGGCGGCGGGTGGGGTGACGGAGGCAGCCAATCTTCATTTCCAGTCCATGGACGTGCAGGCCCTGCCCTTTCCCGATCAAAGTTTCGATCGCGTGCTGGCCTCTCAGTTGCTCGTACATGTTCCAGACCCACGAGGTGCCCTGCAGGAGATGTGTCGCGTCACGAAAAGCAACGGCCGCGTCGCGATCGCGGACATGGACTGGGACAGCCTTTTGATCGGGTGCGGCAACAAAGAACTCGGGCGTCGTTTTACCCAGCTCTTCGCCGACGGCGTACGCAATGGCCTGGTCGTGCGGGAGTACGCTGGCTGGCTTCGCGCCAAAGGTTTTTCAAACGTCCAGATTGTTCCGCAGCCCATGGTGTTTGAGAGTTGGACGTTCGTCAGAGATTGGATCGTTGCACCCGCGCTGCCAGCTTTTGTCGCCAACGGCTCCATGACCGCGGCGGAAGCGAGCGCCTTGGTTGAAGAACTTTCCAATCGAAATGAGAATGGCCAGTTTTTCGCTGCCTCAACCCTCTATACCGTCACTGGACAGCGCGGCTAAAGAAAGGCAGTACCTCGCCTCCGGACCGCGAGCGGCAAAGACCATCCGACAATGGTAAGCAAGGAACTCGGCGTCGCTTGGTTTCGCTATGCTCGAAGGTATCTCCCATTTCCTACAACCCTATGTAAGGAGAGCCCATGATCCAGAATCGCCGGTCCTTTCTTGAAACGACGCTTTTCACTGCCCTGGCAACTCAGGTTGGGCCCTCGCTCAGGGCGGCCAGTCCGAACCGTGCTTCCCTTAGACCACGGCGGTTGCACCCAGGCGCGACAGTTGGCTTGGTGAGCCCTGCCAGTGCCACCTGGCTCACCGAAGAAATCGCCATCCTGAAAGAAACCCTCGAGGCCCTCGGACTGAAATTCAAACTGGGGCAGCATATGATGGATCGCTACGGTTATCTGGCCGGGAAGGATGCGGACCGGGCCGCCGACCTGAACGCCATGTTCGCCGACGATTCAGTTGATGCGATCTTGTGTGTTCGAGGTGGCTGGGGCTGCAACCGCATTCTTCCGCTGTTGGATTACCAAGCCATCGCCGCCCATCCAAAAATCCTGCTCGGCTACAGTGACATCACCTCCCTGCTGATCGCCATCTATGCCAAGACCGGGCTCGTGACCTTTCACGGTCCGGTGGGAGCCTCGACTTGGAATAAGTTCTCCCTCAATTCCATACGTCGGATTCTTTTCGATGGGGAAGCCATTACCATGGAAAACCCCAAAATAATTGACGACAGCCTGGTGGTCACCAAGGACAGAATCCAAACCATCACGCCCGGAATCGCCGAGGGACGGTTGGTCGGTGGAAACCTGACGGTGCTGACCGCCATGCTAGGTTCGGAATACTTGCCGGATTGGTCGGGCGCCATCCTTTTTGTCGAGGACATCAAGGAGGAGATCTACCGCATAGACCGCATGTTGACCCAATTGAAACTGGCGGGCGTGCTGAACAAGATTTCCGGATTCGTTTTCGGGAAATGCACCACCTGTGGTCCTGGAGAAGGCCACGGGTCCCTGACCCTGGAAGAAGTCCTGAACGACCACATCCTGCCGCTGAAGATTCCCGCCTGGTCCGGCGCCATGATCGGTCACATCGAGAGCAAGTTCACGGTTCCGGTGGGCGTTCATGGGCGGATCAATGCGGATCGCGGGACCATCACCCTGCTGGAATCAGCCGTCCGATAAGGAGTTCATGTGATAAGCCGCATGGTCCTCGCCACCTTGGCCCTGTTAGTCCCCGCTGCCGCGATTGGAGAGATCCCAGCGCCGATGGCTTGGAACGCCAAGACCCTCTGGGACGCCTGGCCAACCACGCGCGTTTCTCCGCCGGACCCGTGGGCCTTGAAACATGCGGGCCTTCGGGTGGCCCTCGACCAGCTCAATACCCGTCATCCTGGACTCTTCTCAATCGTGGAGGAAGGCCTCTCCTCAGAGGGGCGGAAAATCCCACTGCTCCGCGTGGGCAGCGGCCCCACAGACATTCTTCTCTGGTCGCAGATGCACGGTGATGAGCCCAGCGCCACCTTGGCCCTCATGGATGTTTTGAATTGGCTCGGAACCAACCAGCGAGATCCGGTAGTCCAGCAACTGCTTTCCAAGCTGACCCTCTGGATCGTCCCGATGCTGAACCCCGACGGAGCCGAACGAACCCAGCGTTGGAACGCGCAAGAGATTGACATCAATCGCGACGCGCTGCGGCTGTCAACTCCCGAGGGGCGCTTTCTGAAGGCGATCCGCGACCGGGTGAAGCCGGTGATCGGCTACAACCTTCATAACCAGACCCCCAATCTCCAGGCAGGCAAAGGGGGCAGCCAAGTGGCGATGGCGCTGCTGTCGGTCCCGGGGGACGAAGCGTTTTCAGAGACTCCTGGCACGCGACAGACGAAACGCCTGGCGGTGAAGGTGCAACAGCTCGTCAATACCCTCGTCGCTGGGCGGGTCTCCCGCTATGACACGGACTATACGGCCCGGGCCTTCGGCGACTCCATGACCCGGTGGGGCACCGCCACGCTACTGATCGAAAGCGGTGGCTGGGCCGGAGCAGAGGAGGCAGAGAGGCTGGTGAGGCTGAATTTCGTGGCATTGCTCGGATCGCTTTCAGCGATCGCCGATGGGTCCATTGAGCAGGTTAAGGTCCAGGATTATGCGCTGATTCCCATGAACCATCGGGATGCGCTCACCACGCTGTTGGTGCGGAACGCCCGGCTGGCCGGAGGGCGCGGCCTGCCTCCCTTCACGGCGGATCTGTCTTTCATCGTCCCAGGCCCATTCGTAGGCGATGCGCTGCACTACAAGGAACCCGCAGTCGTGGAGGTCGGCGACCTCTCGTATGCGAAGGGTTTGACGGAGGTGGACGCGACCGGAATGCTCGCGGTGCCATGGCCCACAGCCGTGCCCCCGGAGGATTGGAGTAGCCTGAAGGCTTCCCTGGCCGCCCGCGGTCTCGCCGAAGTGAACGAGGCCAAGCTGGTCGCCACCGTCCACACCCTTGGGGAATCGGCAGTGGCCAAGCCCGGCTACACGGGAGCGGTGCTCCTCTACCGGACCAGCGGTACAGGACCGCTAACCCTCGAAGGCGCAGTGCTCCGTGGCAAGGTGGTGGGAATACCGGTCATCCATGTGTCCACCGAGGCGACTGGAACGCCTCCATGAACATCCTTCATTGGGAATCACTGATAACAGGTTGAGCGAGGCAGGCGCCTGCCCAAGCGATACTACACTGAGGCTATAAAATTCAAACGCCCCACTCCGAGAGGCAAATAGGGCTTATCCATTCTTCCGGATGAACTCTTCCATGAAGTCCACAAGCGTTTCCACGTCCTTCACGCTCACGGCGTTGTAGGCGCTCACACGGATGCCACCGATGTCGCGGTAGCCTTTTAGGCCCACCATGCCGGCCTTCTTGGTTTCACTGACGAAAGTGGCGGTGAGTTCCTCGGTGGGCATGAAGAAGTCCACGTTCATGACGGAGCGGTCGGCCTTTTCGGTGACGAAGCCCTTGTAGAAGCCCGGGTGCTTATCAATGCAGCCGTAGAGCAGGCTCGCCTTCCGCTGGTTGTTGGCCTCGATGGCCTTCAGGCCGCCGATGGACTTGTTGTAGGCCAGCACGTTGCGCAGGATGTAAATACCGAAAGTTGGCGGCGTGTTGTAGAGACTGTCCTTCTCCGCGTGGATCTTGTAGCGCAGGTAGCTGGGCAGGTCCTGGGCCTCGCACATCTCCAGGAAGTCCTCGCGGATGATGGTGAGGGCTACACCGGAAGGCCCGAGATTTTTCTGGGCGCCGGCGTAGATCAGGCCGAAATTCGAAACATCGAAAGGTCGCCACATGATGTCGGAACTCATGTCGCAGACGTAGGGGATCCCGCCCGTTTCGGGGAACTCATGCCATTGGGTTCCTTCCACCGTGTTGTTCGAAGTGAAATGCACGAAGCCGCTGTCCTGGCCGATGTGCAGCTCCTCGGCTTTGGGCAGGCGGGCGAACTTCTCGGCCTTGGAGGAACCGGCCAGGCGGACGTTGTCACCACCCACCAGTTTGGCTTCCTTGTAGGCCTTCTCCGCCCAGTTGCCGGTGACGATGTAGTCGGCCTTGCGTCCACCCCGCAGCAAGTTTAAGGGAATCATGCCGAAGGAAAGGTGGGCACCACCCTGGAGTAGCAGCACTTTGTAATTGCTGGGGAGGTTCAGCAATTCCTTGGTGAGGGCGATGGCCTCGTTGTGCACGGCCTCGTATTCCTTGGAGCGGTGGCTGACCTCCATGACCGACATGCCCGTTCCAGCGAAGTCCAGCAGTTCCTCCTGGGCGCGCTCCAAAGCAGGGAGCGGCAACCCGGCGGGGCCAGCATAGAAGTTGATCACGCGATGCGTTGTCATGGGATACCTCCGAAGCAAATAAAATAATGAACCGAGAAGTTCGCGAACGACCGCGAATGGAGGCTTGGACAACTTGATTCGAGCCCTTTCGCGTCATTCGCGGTCCCAGTTTAGGCTTTGAAATCCGTCAGAATCAGCACAACTTCATCCCCGATGCGGCCCAGGTTCTCCTTGGAACTGGCGCCGATGTGGGGGGCCATGAAGACGTTGGGCGCTGCGAGCAGGGGGCAATCCGCCGGGGGCGGGTCGCTGGGCCACACATCGGTGCCATAGGCCCGCACCTTGCCGGTGGCCAGGGCGGCGGCGAGATCCGCTTCCACCACGCACTTGCCGCGGCCGGTGTTTACGATGATCACGCCATCCTTCATCTTGGCGATAAGCGCGGCGTTGACCATGCCCCGGGTCTCGTCCGTCAGCGGAGTGTGCAGGCTGATGACGTCGGCTTTGGCGGCGAGTTCCTCCAGGCTCACAAGCTGGGCAATGGGATGCTCCTTGAGGAAGGGATCGTAGGCGATCACCTCCATGCCGAAGGCCTGAGCCCGCCTGGCCACTTCACTGGCGATGGCGCCAGCACCGATAAGTCCCAGCGTCTTCTTGAACAGCTCGGTACGCTTCAGCTCGCTCTTGAGAAACTTGCCTTCCTTCATGGACGTGTGGGCTTCGATGAGGCGGGCCGGAATGGCCACCATGAAGGCCATGGCCATCTCCGCCACGGCCACGCTGCTGGCCCGGGGCGTGTTCACGGCCTTGATGCCTTTTTCAGCGCACAGTTTCTTATCCACGTTGTCCATGCCCACACCACCCCGGATGACCAGCTTCAGCGCCGAGGCCTGATCCACTAGCGCCTGGTTGACCTTGGTCTTGGAGCGGACGAGTATCACCGTCGCGTCCTTAAGGCGCGTCATGTCATCGGTGACTTCACCGAACTGCGCCAGCCGTTTGGGCAGGCTGGCATCAAAAGCATCTGCGATGAGAATCAACATCGGGACTCCTATGGTTTGTTGCGCCAATCAATTCAGATTCAACATTCAACTTTTTTAACTTTTTAACGATCACCCCTCGTACATGCGTACCAGTAGTCCCGAGCGCAGTTTGGGTTCAAACCAGGTGGACTTCGGCGGCATCACTTCGCCGGCGTCGGCCACGCTCATGAGCTGCGTCAGTGACGTGGGATAAAGCGCGAAGGCCACGGCATAGCCCTCCTTCACCCGGCGCTCCAATTCGTCCATGCCGCGGATGCCACCGACAAAGTCTATGCGGGTGTCCGTGCGGGGATCCTGGATACCGAGGACCGGAGCCAACAGGTTTTCTTGCAGGATGCTCACGTCCAGGCCGCGCACGGGATCACCCTCTGGATAGGAGCCGGGCTTGGCCCTCAGCTCGTACCAGGTGCCACCTAGATACATGCCGAAAGTGGTGAGGGCCTGGGGATTGCGGTGGGCTGCAATGGTCACTTCAAACTTCTCCTTCACCTTGGCGATGAAGGCATCGGGGGTCAGACCGTTCAAGTCCTTCACCACGCGGTTGTAATCCATGATCTTCAACTGGTCGTGAGGGAAGACCACGGCCATGAAGCTCTCGAAGGGTTCATCGCCACAGGGTTTGAGCGTTGTCTTGCGGTGGGCCTGGCCGTAGCGGATGGCGGCGGCGGTGCGGTGGTGGCCATCGGCGATATAAAGCGCTGGAACGCCGTTGAACAGGTTCACCAGTTCACGGATCAGGGCTTCCTCGCGGATGACCCAGACCGTGTGCCCAATGCCGTCGGGCGTGACCACGTCATAGACCGGCTGGCCCTTGCGAACATCGTTCACGATGTGGTCAATGTAGGGCACGGCACGATAGGCCAGGAACACGGGTTCGGCGTTGGCGGCCTGCTCAGTAACGTGGCGGGTGCGGTCGTCTTCCTTGTCCTTGCGGGTGAATTCGTGGCGCTTGATGGCGCCGGTTTCGTACTCCTGAACGGAGCAAAGCCCCACCAGTCCAGCTTGGACATGATCACCCATGTGCTGCTGGTAAACGTAGAGGCAGGGTACGTCCTCGTGGATGAGGGTGCCGTCCGCGATGAGCTTCTTCAAGTTGGCCACACCCTTGGCGTAGACCTGGTCCGAGTGGATATCCGTGCCATCCGGAAGATCAATTTCAGGGCGACCCACGTGAAGGAAGGAGTGGGGATTGCCGTCGGCCAGCTCCCGGGCTTCTTGGGTATTCACCACATCATAGGGCACTGCCGCCACTTTTGCGGCGAGGTCGGGCCGGGGGCGGTGGGCTCGGAAGGGATGCAGTTGAGACATGGAAACCTGCCTTGGGAAGGGGCCCGGAACAGAGCCGCACATAGGCCATTATTCACTCAGGAGGGCGCATTCGGGCCATGTCTGTGACGAAAGTCCCATCCCATTCCCAGATTCAAGTTTCCTGGATCTGCTTCAAGATTTTCGCTTCTCCATTTCCTTGGCGCTCTGGGAACGGGTGGCTTGATCGGTGATCATCGCCACGTTCATGAGCAGTTCCGCCACAGGCAAATCAATAATGCGGTCCATGCGACAAGCCTCCACGAATTCGATTTCCGGGCGATCCCAGGAAAGGATTTCATAGGCCGCTACAATGCCCTCGTGTTCACGATAGGCGGCGCTCACGACTTCACCTTGGTGCAGATACATCATGCCGACCCTGCCTTTGCTTCGAACGGTCAGGGTGCAGGTCTTTTGCTCCCAGTTGAGCAATTGCAACAGACTTCCAAGGCTGATGCCTTTGACCAGACCCTCAGCCTTGCGTTCGGCGGCGGCCCGGATCTCTTCCATCAGAACCGAAAGCCGGGGTGGTTTGGACAGGATGCGGATGGCACCGAGGTTCAGCGCATCCTGACCGGCTTTTGGTTCCGGCAAGCCAGACACCACCAACACGGGGATGGAGGGGTACTTGGCTGTGAGCCGGGCAATAAGCGTGAAGCCGTCCATGACGGGCATGCCGAGATCCGTGACCACTACGTCAACGTTGTTGGCCTTCAGCGCGTCCAAGGCCTGCTGCCCGTTTTCCGCCAGCAGGAACTTGAATTCGTGCAGCCCCCTGAGTCCCGCGCTGTAGAAGCGCAGCGTGCTGACTTCATCCTCCACGAACAGGACGGTTTTCAGCGGCGGTTTGTCAGACTCTGGATGTGGGCTGTGAGGAAGGACCATGGTGGTTAGAGATTAACGTGGACGGAAGCTTCTTGTTCTTCAAATCCGGGGCTGTTTCGGACCCATTCCCGATTTTCGACTGACCCTCACCGTTCCTTACCTTTGGGAATTTTCTTCTTGGGCACCGGTTCACGGTCCACGACCTCCTGAGCGGCCGCCCGATCGGCAGGATGCTCCTTCATCCACTGGTCCGCCCAGGGCGCGATCTGGCCATCCGCATAATCGCGCTCTTTCCGTTTTTGGGCGACAAGGGACTCGATCACGGCGGTGTGGATGTCTGACTGTTTGGGTGGGATGTGGCCTTCGAAAATGGGCAGGGCGAAATAGTCCCGCACGGTCTTCTCCACCGGCTTGCCCCAGATGGCGTAGGTGCGGTCCAGCGGCCCGCCTACGGGCTTGTTGTTGAGATGTTCACCATACAGATAATAGAATACCGCCTCACCATCGGACCAATTGCGCAGCACACCGATGGCCCCTTTCATCAATTCATTCTGCAAGGCCAGATCCAGGGGTTTCTCCGTGCGGAAATCCCAAGGCCCCACATGGGCATGGGCCACCGATGGATAGCCCACTTCCGTGATCATCACTGGCCGCTGGAACCGCGCCTGGAGGGTCCTTGCTTTGTTGACGATCCACCACCACTCGTCCCGGATCTGCTCTGGGCGGGGGTATTCGTCGTACTTGGCGATGGGATCGTAGGTATTGATGCCGATGACATCCAGACAACCGCCAAACGTGAAGGTGTCGTGACTGTCGAAGTTCACGCTGTAGACAACCTTGCCGTGGAATACCTGATGGACCGCGTTCACCAAGGCGCACCAACGATCAGGAAAGGGGTGGGTGCTTGCCATCTCGGTGCCCACGCTGTACCACTCCACACCACCTTGCTGGGCCAGATCCGCGAGATGCACGTTGAAAGCCGTGTAGTTCTTCCACCAGGCAACCCAATCGGTGGGCTTGATATTGCCCCGCCACCACTTTTCGTTGTCTGCTTCGGCCCGGAGGTTGATGGTGGGGAAGAACATGATCCGCAAGCCGTGGAGCTTGGCTTGCCGGAAGGTGCGCAACAGGGCTTCATCCGTAGGGCTGCTGGTGGGATGGCGGACGACCTCGTTGGAATCGTAGTGTTCCATGCGATAGATGGCCTGAAGGCTCACGCAGGTGGCTCCAGTGGAGGCGATGCGGTCCAATTCTTCGCGATAGTCGTAGTCAGGAATCCCAGCGTACAGGCCCAACACCATGCCTCTGGGCTGGGGCGTGAGGCGGTTTTTCTCACGATGACGAACGCAAAACAACGCGATCGGCAGCGCCAGTACCACGGACCAGGCGAGGATTTTCTTGAGCATCAGGCCTTGGCTCCGCCCACTCGCTCTACCCGCACTTGAAGGATGCGCGGGCCTTTCATGCGCAGCACCGTGAGCATGGCACCTTCAACGCCTACCTGGTCACCGGCTTCTGGCACAGATCCCAAACGGGCCATGACCAGGCCCGCCACCGTGTCGAAGCCATCGCGCTCAAAGGAGAGTTCCATGCGCGCTTCCAGATCCTCCACGTGAACTTTCCCCGAGACGAGGAACACGCCGGGCTCCTGCTCCACCATGTCCACGGCACCCTCGTGCTCATCGCGAATCTCGCCAAAGACTTCTTCCAGCAGGTCCTCTACCGTAACCAGGCCCGACACGCCTCCAAATTCATCCACCACGATGGCCAATTGCGTGCGGGCTCGCTGCAATTCCCTCAGCAATTCCTCGATTGCCTTGCTCTCTGGTACGAACTGGGCGGGCTTCATCAGGCCACGCAGTTCCAAGGCCTCTGACTCGGAATGCTGCAAGAGATCTTTCAAAAGCAACACGCCCACAACCTTGTCTATGCCGCCTTCAAACAGCGGAATGCGGGAGTGTCTGCTGTTCCGGAAGGCTGACCAGGCCTCGGCCGCCGAAGCATCCACGGAAAGGGCCACCAGTGCGGTTCTTGGGGTCATCACTTCCCGCACCACCGTGTCGCCAAAGCTCACAACATTACGGATGAGGGCGCTGTCGGTTTGTTCAAGAATTCCCTCGGCTTCACCTTCCTCCAACAGCGCGGTGACTGCGTTGTCAGTGGCATCTTCGTCATCCGCATCGCGAGCCTGGTCCTGTTCCTGACGCTGGCGTTCAAAGACATTGGCAATGGGTGAAACCAAAAGAACGAGAATTCGGTGGAAAGGCGCGTAAAAGGGGAACAGCCTCACGATCCAGGCGGCGGGATTCCTGCAGGTCACCAAGGTGGGCAGGGCCAAATCCAGGGCCCAGAGATACACCAAAGCCGAGGCGGTGAGCGCCCATCCGCCGCCGGGGAGAATGCCGTGGAACGGCCAGATGAACAAAAGCAACAGGGCAAGCAGCAACTGGCTCCACAACCCAAGGCTCATCGCCAGTCGGTGAGGTCGCGCCATCAGTCCCGCCAACAACGGATCCGCGATGGATTCTTCCTCCAATAACCGACGCCGCTGCACCGAAGACAAGGAATGAAAGGCGGCCAACAAGGTAGCCATGGCCGCCCGATAAACCAGGAGCGCGACCACGGCGAAGCCTAGCCAGAAATGAATGGTGCTGCTGCTCGGGTCGGTCACCTAAGTAGGTTATCAGGCTGTGAGCTATTGGCAGCGGGCGGTAGGGGCGAACCGACAAAGGTGTTCCACTACGGCGGGTCGCGCCTCAGGCGCGCTCCACGCTACCTACAGCCCATCGCCTAACGCCTACGGCCTAATTTCCCTTCTCCCGCCGCTCGATCTGTTCCCTGATTTTCACCTTGGCTTCGTCGCTGAGCTTCACGTGGCGGTGTTCAGCTTCGCGGAAATATTCATCCGCATCCCGGGTCAGGCCGTCGGGCGTGGGCGGAAGTTGCTTGCGGGCGCGGGCGGCATTCAGGAATTCATAAGGCTCCCGGGCCAGCTCGGGGCTGCGCAGGTAGTAGCGAAAAGTCCACCAGCCTCCCACCAGAAACCAGATGGCCAGAGCTGAAACCGCGACATGCTGAAGCTGCTTCATGTGCTCCACATCCGCACGAACCCGCTGCCACCACATGGCCACAGCGATATTGGCGCCAACGACCAGGGCCGTAAGGATGAGCGTCACCAACCAGCCTTGGGTGTTCCAGTCCAGGCCAGATATGGCAATCACTGGTTGGGCCAACAACAGGCCAAATATAAGATTCAGGTGCAGCATGTAAACCAACAGGGATTCCTTGCTGACCGCACCGATCCAGTTGGCGCCCTGCAGCTTGCGGCGATAGCCCTCGATGAAGCCAAAGCCCGCGCCGCCCATGCAGATCCAGCCCAAGCGATCCGCCACGCTGGGCAAGGTGGTGTTGGCCAGGCGCGTCAGCTCATCCCAAGTCCACTGGCCGTTCAGCAACCAAGCCTTGGTGGTGGGATCCTGCGCCCAGGTCCCCTTCCAGAGCCACTCTGCCTTGGCGTAGCTACCCCAAGCCCACAGGGCCAAGCCCAAAACGAAAAGCACCGCCAGGAAGCGCCCTTCGGTCCAGGACGTTTTCCCTGCTTCGTCTGGTTCCTGCCGCACCCAACGATAGGCACCCCCCAGGAAGGCTCCAAAGCTCACGAAGGCAAACCATGGAAAGAGGGGAAAGAGCGCCTGCAGGCCGCGGTCCACATTCCCGTTGAACAGTCCGCGAACCGGCAGCCAAAGCCCATCCGCCATGCCATGGGCCCACAGGTAAGGTGAGATCAGCGGAATATAAATGGCCAGCGCAAGGGCCACAAGGGTGAAGACCCTGGGCCTTTTCAAGGCCCGGGCCAACCCTTGCAAAATCAACAGCGAATAGACGATGCATTGCATCACGTCAATCTTGAACAACTCGCGCCATTTCTGGTGCGTGGCCAGCACCGTCCAATCGGCCAAGGCAAGACCCGGCGCGTGCAGTGCGTAGGCGCACCCCAATATGAAGAGATAGCGCTTGAAACTGTCCTTGAAGGGCCGGAGGCTGCCATCGGGTCGAAAGGTTGAAAGCACCAGACTGAAACCCGCGCACAGCAGAAAACTCGGTGCCACAAGGCCGTTCAGGTAGTTCAACCAATCGGGTCGCAAACCCAGCCTCAGCCACACATTCACCGCATGGACTTCCATCATGACCAGGACCGCCCAGCCCCGGAGCTGGTCCACCCAGTCGCAGCGTTTGGAGGGCGCGAAGTCTTCCCACAAGGATTGGTTCATAAGGATTCCCGTGCGTCGTCGAGTCAAAATTATTGGGTCATTGAAGTTGTGCTGGCTATGGTTCAGCCTGCCCGAATCCAGGTTCAAGCGCAAAGACCCGGTCATGAAAAGGGGGGACCGCCCGCTCGCTGGCGCTCGCTCTGCGTCCCCCCTTTGACCCCCACGAGGTGTCCGGGCAAAGCCCGGACACGTCCTCTCAGGTTCTCCTTGACCCGAGCCCAGCCCTGGGGCATCTTCAATCATCTTCACCTGTATTCCTGGGCAACCGAACCGTAAGTGAAGACTTGAAATTTTGATGTCTGAATGAATTTCAACCGCAGGCAGCCTTCAGCCGCGTTGCCTCACATTACCCCGCAGGAGATGCCCGTGGCCGATCGTCCACCGACCAGGAATCAGTATTTTGCCACCAAGTCCTTGAAGCTCCTTTTGGAAGAAGCTGAAGGAGAGGGTGAGAATCGGCTCCGGCGGGTCCTCGGCCCCGTGCAACTCACGGCCCTCGGCATCGGGGCCATCATCGGCGCCGGCATCTTCGTAGCCACCGGCGCCGCCGCGCACAATGTTGCCGGTCCTTCCTTGATGCTTTCTTATGTGGTTGCGGGCATCACCTGCGTCTTCGCGGCGCTTTGCTACGCGGAATTCGCCGCCATGGTGCCCGTGGCGGGCTCGGCCTTCACCTACGCCTATGCCACGCTGGGCGAGTTGTTCGCCTGGATCATCGGCTGGGATCTGGTGCTCGAATATGCCGTGGGCAGTGCCACCGTGGCCACGGGCTGGTCGGGCTATTTCCAAAACGTGCTCGCCAAGCTGGGCGTTCACTTTCCTAAACTTCTCACCGAATCTCCATGGAAATACAATGCGGTCACCGGTGGCTTCGATTCCACGGGATCCTTCATCAACCTGCCGGCCGTCCTCATCGTGATCATCGTGACGGCCATTCTGGTGAAGGGCATTCAGGAAAGCGCCAACTTCAACGCCGCCATGGTGGGCATCAAGGTGGCGGCGGTGCTCTTCGTGATCGGCGTAGGCGTCTTCTTGATCGACAAGGCCAACTGGCACCCCTTCGCGCCCTACGGTTGGACGGGTCTCAGCTTTTTCGGCCACCACGTCGCTGGCCAGGTCTCACCCACCGGCGAGCCTCGGGGAATGCTTGCGGGCGCCGCGATTATTTTCTTTGCCTACATCGGCTTTGATTCGGTTTCCACCCACACCGAGGAAGCCAAGAATCCCAAACGGGATGTACCCATCGGCATCGTGACCTCGCTCGTCGTCTGCACCATTCTTTACATCCTGGTGGTGGCGGTCCTCACGGGCATGGTGAAGTACGACCAGCTCGACACCGCCGCCCCGGTTTCCCTTGCCTTCGCGCAAAAGGGCATCGGTTGGGCCGAGGGACTGATCGCAACCGCCGGCGTTGCTGGCATCACCTCTGTGCTGCTGGTGATGATGCTCAGCGGTCCCCGGGTTTTCCTGGCCATGGCCCGGGATGGCCTGGTTCCCAAATCCATTTTCGGCGCGGTCCATCCAAAATTCCGCACCCCCTGGAAGTCCACCATCGTCGTCGGCATCTTCGTGATCTGCCTGGCAGGTTTCCTGCCCATTGACGCGTTGCTGCACCTCACGAACATCGGCACTTTGTTCGCTTTCGTCATCGTTTGCGCGGCAGTGCTTATCATGCGGCGCACGAACCCCGGTGCCGAGCGCCCCTTCCGCTGCCCCATGGTGCCGGTGGTTCCCATCCTGGGGATCCTCATGTGCCTCATGCTTATGTTCTCCCTGCCCGCCGCGAATTGGTTGAGGCTCTTCGTCTGGTTGGCAATCGGCATGGTGATTTACTTCTTCTACGGCCGACATCACAGCGTAATCCGGAAACAAATGGAGAATGGAGAGGTCTAGTGGCCCCTTTTGAAATGCCAAAAAAGCTCCCATTCCTGGGAGCTTTTTTGCATTTACGTAGCGAGGTACTGCGCTGCCGGGGTTGTCTGGGTGAACTTGGGAAGGATTCTGAAGCAGGCCTTTGCGGGTACTGCTGGTCCGGCTTGCTGCCACTACCCCATGCTCGCTGCGAACGCTGCGCCCTGGTTCATGGCAGCGAACGAGAATGCCCGGAGCCAGTGGCCTGGACCCACGGCGATGCCCTTTGGAATTACCACGGTGGGCGACCCGCCTTCGGCGCCCTGCTCATGCCTGGCATCAAGGCCGGCGAATGGGGTTGGCGGGCAGCGTTGCTGGGCCGGGCTGAAACCGCGCCTCTGCCGGAGTTCGTTGCAGAAGTGAACCTGATCACCACGGTGCCCGCGCACCCCTGGCGAAGGTGGAGTCGTGGCTTTGATCTGGCGGAAGATACGGCGCGACTGGTGGCCAAACGCGTGGAAAAGCCGTATGCGAAGCTGCTCCGCAAACCCCTTCGCAGCCCACGCCAGACTGGGCTTCCGGAAAGCAAGCGTCGGCGATTGCCCCAGAAGGCCTTCGCGTTGAGCGCAGTGACGGCTAATTCCAATTTGGAAGGCAAAATAATTCTGCTGGTGGATGACGTGTGGACCACCGGCACCACGCTGCTGCGCTGCGCCGAATGGCTGACAAAGGCAGGGGCCGCTGAGGTCCGCGTGCTGACTCTATTCCGAGCCCTCGAGGACCACAAAGGCCATGGCAATGTCCCCATCGTGACTCACAGAAGCATGGATCCGCGTGATGCCCCGCGAGGCGAGAAGGCCTGAGAGGTTCCCTTCCGACCACAGCTTTCCGTTGAGGTATCGCAGCGACTTCCAGGACCAGCCGCTCAGTCCCAGGCCCAGCGCTTTCCCGAAGGCCTCCCGCAGCGCCCAACGCCCTGCCAACCGTTCTGCCAGGCGCTCCCTGTTTCCCCCCAACAGGTAGGCCGCCTCGTCCTCATGAAGAAATTTGTTCGCGCACTTTTCTGCGCCAAAACGTCCGATGAGATGTTTCCAGCGGGAAGGTGGGCAGAGGTCCGTGCCCAAACCGTGGATCATAGTTCCCTCGCGTACCATCGGTCGCACCCGCCATGGCCCGTGGCCCCCATGGGTGCGCAGAGTTTCTTGAAACCTGCCTTTTCATAAAGGCGTATTGCGGCGTCCATGCCGCTCAGGGTTTCCAGATAACAGGTTTTATAGCCGAGCTCCTTGGCCACAGAAAGGCAGTGAAACAGCATTTTTTCACCCATGCCTAAGCCGCGGGCTGCCTCCAGGAAGTACATTTTGCGCAGTTCGCAGACACCAGGTTCCCCGCCTTCGAGCTTGGCAATGCCACCCCCGCCTATGACCCGCCCAGTCTCCGTTTCCACCACAAAGTAGGCGGCGCCCGGCACGGAGTAAGCCGTGAACATTCCGCCAACTTCCGGATCATGGATGGCGAAGCCCGGCCCATCGGCGCCGAACTGGGGCATCACCGTGCGGATGATCGCCGCGACCGCAGGATCATCCCCGGGACGGATCGGACGGAAGGTGAGATTGGCGGCCATGGATTATTGAAACCACAGATGAGCACGGATGAACACAGATGAATGAGAAAATGTCCTCAGTAATCCAGGCCCTCAGCCCTCAGCCCGAGCACTGGGAACGCACTCCGCAGCTCGCGAACCTTCGCTGCATCGATCTCCGCGAAGATGACCGTCTCGACTTCGCCCGCGTCAGCCAGCAATGCACCATCAGGCGCCACAATCATGGAGCCGCCACAGAAGACCGTCCCATCGGCGCTTGGGCCCACGCGGTTAGAGAGCACCAGATAGGCCTGGTTCTCAATGGCCCGGGCCCGGGCGAGGGCGCGCAGGGTCTCGCTGCGGGGGTGGGGCCACTCGGACACCACCAGGAACAGCTCGGCGCCAGCCACCGCGTCTTGGCGGTACATCTCGGGAAAACGCAGATCGAAACAGATGCTCAGCGCAGTCTCAACATCACCGATGCGGTGGCGCACACGCTGTTTTCCTGGAGCCAAATGCAGATGCTCCTGCATGGGCCGGAACAGGTGTCCTTTGTCATAAAAAATCGGCGACCCCTCGTTTGGAGAGAAGAGCCAGAGCCGGTTCACAAGGTGTGCCTCGGTGTTGTGGCTGATCATGCTGCCCGCTATCCAAGCATGAACGGACTCTGCCAAAACTTGCAGGTCACCACAGATGTCCGGCGTGGAATCACGTGCCGCGTCACTCCAACTTCTATGGGCATAACCCGTGGTCCACAGTTCGGGCAGAACGTAGAGATCCGCTCCTGGATTGGTGTTGATCAGCTCCGCAGCCCGACACAGGTTGGCGGCTGGGTCGCCATCCATGATCTGCATCTGAACAACGGCAACGCGCATGTTAGACCTCATGGGCGGGTCCCTCGACCAAAAGGTGGGGGGTCCAAGCGGGGACGTAGTGAGCAAAGCGAGCAGGAAACTACGCATGCGTGGTTTCCTGCCGGATACATATCAGCAGTCCACGGCGGCGATGCCTGGCCCTGTCAGCGCCTGTCTGAGGGCCAAGGCCCCGTCGCGCACCATCGCCGTATCGCAACTGAAGGCGAAGCGGATGGCATCATGGCAAGTCTCGCCGAAGGCATCGCCCGGCGCGCTGCCGATGCCCATCTTGGCCAGCCATTCCGACAGCTCATCGGCATTGGCGCAGCCCAATCGCGCGTAGATCTTGGGATCCAGTTCGGCCCACATGCAGAATCCACCGTGGGGTTTGAAAGCCCGCAGGCCCTCAATGCCAGTCAATGCATCGAACAGCATGGAACGGCGCACAGCATATTCCGCTTGCATCACCGGGATCTGGTCCTGGGGGCCTTCCAGGGCAGCCAGCGCGGCCCATTGGGCCACGCTGTTGACACCATTGATGGTGCAGCGCAGCAATTTAGGAATGCGGCTCTGCAGCGTGGCGTTCGTCGTGACGATGCATCCAACCCTGAGGCCGCTCATGGCATAGGACTTCGAGAAGGAAAAGACGCTGATGATTTTTTCAAGATAGTGCGGCGCCAGCGAGGCGATGGAATAGTGCTGGCTTGGAGCATAGAGTACGTCCTCGTAAGCCTCATCGCTGACGATCCAAAGGCCGTGTTCCTCGGCGATGGCGACGATCTCCAGCAAGGTCTCCTTGGACAGCACCGCGCCCGTGGGATTGTGGGGCGTGTTCAGGAAGATTGCCTTGGTGCGGGGCGTGATGTGCCTGCGGATCGCCGCCGGGTCGTACTCGAAATCCTGCTCGAATCGAAGCTGGACACCCACTGGCACGCCGCCGCTGAGTTTCACGTTCTCCACCACTTCGGTCCACATGGGATCGGGCACGATGACTTCATCGCCATTGGTCAATAGGCAGCAGAAGGTGACGAACAGGGCATGCATGGCGCCGTTGGTGACGAAGATATCGTTCTCCGTCACTGCCGGGATGTTGTTCTTGCGCCTGATCTTGTCCCTTAGCGCGGCGCGCAATTGCGGGATGCCGTCGTTGGGGATGTAGTGGGTCTTCCCGGCGGCCGCGGCCGCCTGCAGCGCGACCAGCACATGGGGCGCCACCGAAAAACTCGGATCGCCGGATTCCAGGCGGTACACGGTCTGGCCCGCCGCTTGAGCTTTCATCAGCTGCTCGCGGATGACGACGATCTTGCCCAGGGAAACTTTGTCCAGCGACTCGGAGAGTGCCACGGTGAATTCCTTCCTTTAGATTTCGGCCGACATACGCCGGTCCGGTTCATGAAGCTCACAAAGCTATTATGCGCGGATTGGCAACGCTTTACGGCATCGGCTTTGTTTACTTTTTCAGTACACACCATCAAATCGTGCGGCTCATGGCCGATGGCTCATGGCTCATGGCTATCTGATCATTCCGGCCAATGGTGCTTGGGGTATCGCCGGGAGAGACCTGGACGCAATTCCTTGTAGACGCGCTCCCAAAAACCCTTAAGATCCGTGGTCACCTGGACGGCGCGCATATTGGGGGCAAGGAGATGCAGCACCAGGGGCACCGCGCCGTCCGCGATGGCTGGGCATTTCTTCAGGCCCCAGAATTCCTGGAGCCGGGCCTCGATCCACGGGGATTCATGGTCGTAGTGGATTTTCGCCGGACGTCCTTTCGGCAACTGCACTGTGTCCGGCGCCCAAGCCTCCATCAATCGTGCCACCTCATCCCCCAACATCGACTTCAGTGACCAAGCCCAGTCGATGGCTTTCAAGTCCTTGAGCGATACGGCCCCTTCGCAGGCCTTCGCAAGCAACCGATGGCGGAAATGCTCCCGATCCGGCAAGCCCAGGTCATCGCGGTGCTGCGCCAGGAAGGCCGCGCGATCCAGCAAGCGATCCACCTTCTCCTGATCTTCGCCGAGGCCTTTCCGCAGCAGCGCATCCGCGAGCACATCCGCGACGCCAGGCTGTTCCGCCTTCGCCGGACCTCGGCTTTCATCGATGCATAGATCCTCGAACCAGAGCCGGGAAATGCGCTCCACCCGATCTTTCGAAGCATTGAACTGCAGTTCTTCGGTGTCCCTCAATCTTTCAGGGAAGGCTTCCAGCAACCAGTCTGCCTCGACCATGGAGGCCATGCGCACGGTCGTTTCCGTACCCGCCCCGTGCTTGATCTGGTCCGCTTCCAAAGCCAGTAGTAAATCCGTTTTCACCCTTGATCGGGCATCGAGCTTGGCTCCGCCGCCCCCTACAAAAGCGACCGTAGCCCCGCCGCCCCGCTTGGCCAGGCGATCCGGGTAGGCCAGCAGCAAGGCCTTCAGCAAGCGAT
>JANYBM010000079.1 GCA_025361125.1 Holophagaceae bacterium
GGCAAGCCGATGAGCCTGGACTTCAACATCAAGTGAGGCCCGCGCGCGACGGGCGCGCGCGGATCTGCTAGAGCGCGGCCCGCCCCGATGAGCTGGAAGCCGCGCCCCAACCACCCCTACGCCCACGCGCCGCGCGTCCCCGAGGGCGCCGCCATCCCCCTCGACGAGCTCGTCCCCGGCGAGGGGCGCTTCGAGATCGAGATCGGCCCCGGCCGCGGCGGCTTCCTCTTCGAGCGGGCGGCGTCGCGCCCGGACGCGCGCCTCGTGGGCCTGGAGATCCGGCTCAAGTGGGCGGCGCTGGTCGACGAGCGGCTCCAGAAGCGCGGGCTCGGCGCGCGGGCGCGGGTGTTCAACGCCGACGCGCGCGAGGCGCTCGGGCGGCTCGGGCCGGACGCGTCGGTGGCCGTCGTCTACCTGCACTTCCCGGATCCCTGGTGGAAGAAGCGCCACGAGAAGCGGCTGGTCGCGGGCGCGCCGCTGCTCGACGGCATCGCCCGGCTGCTCGTCGACGGCGGCGAGCTCTTCGCGCAGACCGACGTGGAGGAGCGTGCCCAGCAGTACGAGGCGCTCTTCGCGGCGCACCCCGCGCTCGAGCCGGCGGGGGACGCGCCGGGCTCGCCGTGGCTCGCGGAGAACCCGTACGGCGCGCGCAGCCCGCGCGAGCACCGCGCCATCCTCGACGGCTTGCCCGTGCACCGGCTGCGCTTTCGGCGCCGTCCGCGCGCGGCGGAGGCACCGTTCGGCTAGACTCGCCGCACCGTGACCACCGACGCGACCCCCATCCCCGGCGAGACACAGTTCACTCCGCCGCCCGTGTCCAGCCCGACGCCGCTCTCCTTTCCCCTGAGCAATGTCGAAGCCCGTGCAGCGCCAAATACCGGTCCCAGGCCGACGCGATGGGTGGTGGACCGCGGAAAATCGAAGGCATAACGCAACAAGTAGCAGCAGCTAGCGCCCTTCTGGCCAAGGACTTACTTCCCCTCCCAGTTATCGGGCGCAGTGCGCCCTCCCGATCACTACGTTCTCGGAGCTGGAACCTCCCATCTATCAGGCGCAGTGCGCCTTGCTGCTTACTGCGTTCTCAGAGCTGGGGCCTCTATGTCGGCCGAAAGGGCCGACGCGATGGAGGGTGCTCCGCAGAAAGTTGGGCAAGGGTCCTGGCGGGATACCTCGTGACCGCGGTCATGCGTATCGCGCTCGTCCTGCGAGAGTGATGGCGTGGGCGGTCACCTCGTACATTGAGATAGCCCATTGGACCGTTTTTGGCACCGTGGTCTTGCCGGTCCCAGCCCCTCCGAGAATCAGGCCGAACCGCTGGGTCACCTTAAGCCACACTGCCTGTTTCTGTTCCAGCGTGAGCCGAATGCAATGACTGGCCGCAAACTTTACACCATGGAGCTGCCTCGATAAAAGCTTGAGGCCTATTGAGGCGGCCTGATCAGCAGGCCCTGCCCCGTTGGCAGCGATGCGATGGCGACACCTTTGCCCTTGGCGAAGATGTCCATGGCTACCTTCTGCGCTTCGTAACCGCGATAGGCGTAATCATCCAGGAGGATGAACGCCCCCGGGACCAACCGGGGCCACAGGTACTCGATTGCAGCGATCTCCGGGGGGGCGCAGTTCATGTCGATATGGAGAAACGCGACTGCTTCCGCGGTGATCCTGCCAAGCGTCTCGGGAATGGCTCCCACGACGACCTGAACATTCTTCCACTCACTGAAATTGGCCCGGACCGCGTTGGCGTTGGACGTGTAAAAACCCGAGCGGAGCGCGGCTTCGTTTTTACTCATGACACCTTTCTCAATTTCAGCTTGCGTCACGAAGCGTTCATCGAGGCCATGGAAGGTATCCAACAAGAAAAACATACGGTCTAGCGTGTTCCAGTCCAGCGCTTCCATGATGGCGGAGCTGAGAAAGCCGCGATTCACTCCGCATTCCACGAAGTCTCCATGCAGGTGGAGGGCCGAGGTGGCTGCCCACATCCCGATGTGGACACGCCAATGCCAGCGGTAGTCGTCCTGGGTCGCCTGGACTCCACGCGCATAGGCGCGCTGGAACTCTGGAGACGTCATGAAGTCGTGGTTGTGGATGCTCCTCAGGCCGTCGGAGTCATACGGATCAGACATGTCGCTGCGGCGGTAAGGCCGGCCTTCACCCCGGCCATAAGCCAAATAGTGCGCCGCCGCGTCGAGTCCAGCGGCAGCCACGTCCGTGTGGTAAGCGAGATAGGCTTCGGCATCAAAGTCAGCGGGCAACTCGTCCTGTCCAGTCATGTGTCTAAAACCTCTGCACGGGGTCGGTTGAGCCAGCCCTGAGCCAATGATGACGGGGTTTGCAAAACTTGTGCTCCACCCGGGTGGATTATGGACATCGGTGCGCTGGGAACGAGCAGATGGTCCCCGCCCGCCTGTGAAGTCTTCTTAATCATCCCGAAATTCCTGGATCTCCGCTTCCGGGGGCTCAGAGGGGAATTCCAGTGGGATGCGATCACTCGCTAGGTTTATCAGATCCCGCGACTAAAAAGTGCCGGGATGCAAAAACCAGTGAAGCGGACATGGCGCTCCCAAGCCTGATGGACAGACCCTTAACGGCTCTTGATCACCACGTGACCGAAGCCTTTGGAACCACCGTTCTGGGCCCAGGTACCAGGACTTGAATCGATCAGGGTGTACTTCCCGGGGGGGAGTAACAAATTGGGCCGCACCTCCCAGTAGACTTTGTTGCTTACCGTCACAGGCCAGGGACCGTAGAGCGTGCCGTCCTCGGAAAGCAGGGCGATGGTGCCGCCAGGCGCGCCCGCGCCGCCGTTCCAGTGGTAGGTCATGATGTAGGCGATCGTCGTGGCTTGACTCAGCGTGAAACGGGGCGACCTGCCGCCGTTGGAGACACCCCCATCGTTGGCTGTAGAGAAAACTGGCTGCAGAGCGGCTGGCGGCGCTGGGGTGCTGGTAGCTCCCATGGCTGCTGGCGGGGCATCAACACCGATTATAGGAACCTGCTTTGGGATGGGTCCCGTCACCCAGGTGTAGGTGAAGTCGGTTCGCACCTCAGAGAAGGATGTGACGGATACGGAAGCCTTGATCACCACGGTGCCTGGACCCTTGTTGGCCTTCAGGGAACTGTTGCGGACTTCCACCACCTTGCCGGCTATCGTTTCCGTCCAGTGCAGAGCTTCCACATAGAAATGAACCGGCGCAGCATGGTCCAGCCCGCTGCCACCGATAACCATGCTGTCCATCCCAAGTCCCGGAGCGTCGGCAGGCACCTTTTCCACGCATTCCAGACGTCCGGACATGGGGATTCCCACCCCAGCGGCGAAGGCCTCGGGAATCCGCCAAGAAGCACGATAGGCAAGCTTCGCGCGGTTTCCCGGCGTGATGATGCGGATGTCGTAATGAGAGGGTGAGTGGCCCAGCAGCTTTACCTGAAGGCCCGCCTGCTCAGACAAAATGAGCATGGGGCACTGTGTACCGCTCTCCTGTTCAAACCCATCCCTGGCTCAAGCCCCCGGGGTCTCTCTTCCTGTGCTATAAAAATAAGCCGTTTGAACTCTCTATTCACTCACTACACACCCTTAAAAAACCACCCGCGAAGCCTGACTTTCAGGCCCCCGGGTGGTTTCACTTTTAAATCGGCTTATTACTGCGTGACGGCGAAAGCCACTCTGTCGTCTCTCACACGGTCCAGATCCAGGATCTTGATGGTGGCGCTGGAGCGATCGGCGGCGTACGAGATGGAGTAGTGTTGGTCCTTGATGAGGGATCCCGGCACCACGTTGACCTTGCCGATCTTGGTGACGCCCAAATCCGCGGCCTTGATGAGCACGATGGGCTCAGCGAGGCCATCCAGCGGTAGGTCCTTGTCAAAACGCATGGACTTGGCGTTGACTCCCATGCGGTTCTTGGAGAAGAAGGGGATGACCACAACGCCATCCTGCTCGAGCTTGGCCTGCTCGCCCACGATGTAGTGCATGGAATTAAGCTTGGCTTTCTGCTTTTCGCTGAGCGTGTTCAATGAGGCCACCTGATCCATCAGGCCAGTCTTTTCTTGACGCAGGGCGGCAATGTCAGCTTCCACGCGCTGTTTCTCAATGTTCAAGCTATCCAACTGTTTCGCTAGCTCCTGACCACTCTTGATGGCTTCGTCGCGCTCGCCTTCGGTTTTGACCTTGGCTAGTTTGATGGATTCAGTTGGCGAGAGGGGCGCATGGCCCTGGCTCACACTCGTGCCGTATTTGCCGTTGATATAGAAATGATAGACCTCCCAACCCGGCTCAAGTTTTTCGAGAATGTTGGTCTTGGCGATCATGTCCTTGGCCTTGTCTTCGCTCACACCACGGTGCCGCAAGAAAGCCATGGCCATGGCGTAGTGGTTGTCGCCTTCCTTGGCCAACACGGGTTTGGGCAGTAGGGCACGGAGGCTGTTGACCTTCTTGTTGAGTTCGGTGATCTCCTGGTCCTTGTCCAGGATGGCCTGGAGCAGATCGCCAGTGCCGGTGCCTTTTTCAGCCTTGAGGCGGGTTTCCAGTAAAGCCTTCTGATCTGGTGTCAACTGCATGGTTTCTGGATTGGGCTTCACATTGACGCCTGCCTGGGCCAACTGCTGCTGCTGCTGTTGGCCTGCCTGCTGGGCCTGGGTCTGGACGGCCTGGGCTTGTTCGGCTTTCTGCGCCATGTCTTTGACTTGCGTGTCCTGCTTTCCGCAGGCTAGCACGAGCGCCATGGTGGCGACCGCGAGGATCGTTCGGATCCTGGGATTCAAGGTGTTGAGTTTCATGGGATCTCCGAAAAGTGGGAAGGGTTGGTTTCACTACTTCCAAGTATGTTCATTGTCCTACATCGCTTCGAAAATTCGGTAAAAAGACCGCTTTTAGACGGATCAAGGGAGTTTTTGCATGGGTGAACTGAACGGAAAGATCGCTCTGACAAGCCCATGACAAGTGTCGTTGCCAATGAGACACGCTAAGCCAGGTGGAACTCAAAGCGAATACGGAAAGCGGATGGCACGGCGCGGCCATTTTGATGGGCTGGCGTGAATTTCCAGCTTTGCGCTGCCTTGAGGGCTTCCTTTCGGAGCATGGCATTTCCACTCACAACCGTGGCTTGGACGGGGTTCCCATTCGCATCCACGCGAAGGGTCACTTCGACGGTACCTTGCGTTCGCGTGACCTTGGCGATCCGTGGGTACACGGGTGTCACTTCCTCTAAAACTGCCGCAGGTGTGAAACGGTAGACCTGAATCGTCTTGGCCTGGACAACAGGGGGTTTCGTTTCCAGCGGGGCAGCGGGCTCAGACGTTGTTCTCAAAAGGCCTGGAGCAGTTGTAGGGAGGAGCTGTTTTGCCTGGGCACTTACTTGGGCACGTTCCCTTTCAACCAAAATGAGTCCGACAGCCGTGAAGCCCGCCAGAGCGAGCAGTGCCGGAATCGTAAAGGTAGGGATTGCCTTGATGCGTTTCGGTACG
Source organism: Holophagaceae bacterium (assembly GCA_025361125.1). Classification (GTDB taxonomy): domain Bacteria; phylum Acidobacteriota; class Holophagae; order Holophagales; family Holophagaceae; genus JANXPB01. The sequence continues at coordinate 5,464 of JANYBM010000079.1, forward strand.
TTCGGTGTGTTGCTCATAAGAGCACTCCTTTCAATTAGGTGGGATAACTGGTAGCCCTGGAACGTCTGGAGAGCTCGATTCCGACCTGACCTCAAAAGGCGGGAGCTTTCGACAATCCGTTCCCTAGATGCATCGTGTTGGAGTGCGCTTCCGTCAACCCTCACCCCTGTTTATTTACACCGTGGTGATGCTTCGCCCCCATTGCCACTTGAAGGTCACGAATTACTCTTAGAAAGAGCCGCTTTCCGCCGCAATGCATTCAAGGGATCCAAGACCTGAAAGCGTGGACCCGCAGAAACTGCGAAGAAAGCCTTTCCTGCGCTTGTCCCAGGGCGGAATGCTGGAATGAATGGAATAACCCCCGAACAAACAACCAATCAGCAACTGGATCCGCAGAGGGTTGGGGGGTGTGATATAGGTCACGCGCCAGGGGCGATGGGCCGAAGCATGAAGATAGACTTGGATTACTTCTTCAAAGGACGACCCGTGCATCGATGGATCCTTGCCTTCTTGTTCGCAGCCCAACTCGCGGCCCCAATGAGAGCTGGAGCCCAGCGTCTGTTTCGCGAGTCGAAAGGTCTCCCGGAGCTGGCTTCCTTGGAGCTACCGGTGCTCGAAGCAACCTCCTCCCGGGTCCAGAATCTTCGGGTGGTCGCTGGTCACGCGGAGTTCCTGCTCCAGGAAGGTTCCGCCGCGCGGATCCAACGAGACGGAAGGGCGGTAGGTATTTATTTCAAGGGCCAGGGCCAGTTCAGATATCGAACCGAAGACAAGGTGGAATTCCCCCGCAGCCGCTATAACGCTTCGAAGGTGGGGAACCTGCATTGGGCCGAACCTGACCAGGCGATGGAACTGACCGCACCTTTCCAGGAGGCCCTTATTTGGTTCCAGGACCAACCCCTGCCCGTTCTTGAAGGCATTGCTGGGGAAGCTTTGATGGCCACCTATGCTGACACTCTGCGGTGGGCTGACGACGTGAACGGCCCATGCCGGACTCATCTTCAGTTCCTCCATCAAGTCGAAGGCAACCACATGCCTCTGCTGTTGGCCAACTTGCGGGGCTCCCGCAGTTTTCTCTACGTGTTCGACCCCGCCCAATCCCAGGTGGAAGGCCTTTGGTGTGTCAAAAAGCGCACCGCCAATGACCCGCACGGGGCCGAAATCGTTACGCTGTCCCAACAACCCATTGGTTGGGTCAGAAAAGTCCCCATAGCGCCGGACATCCTGCTCTCCTGTGTGGAGATGGACTTGAAGGGGTGGCGCGACGACAAGGTGAAGCTGCAGGTCACTGAAACCCTTGTGCCTGTGTCGCGAACGCTCACTTGTCTCAATTTGAGCCTGCTCAACGACAATTTTGGCAACTCGTTGGATGATCGCCGCGAACTGGTGATCCGCAGCGTGAAAGACGAACAAGGTAGGGAGGTGGGTTTCAGCCACCGCCAGGGCGAAGTCCTGATCCGGCTGAATCAAGCCGCAGAGGCCCGCAAGCCCTTCAAGCTCAGCTTCGAAATCGAGGGTGATTTCCTGGTCCGGCCGGGAGGTGACAATTACTGGGAACTGGGCACCTCGTCCTGGTTCCCACAACCAGATCTGAACGGCCAGAGCTACAGCATCAAGGCGCGCATCCTCACTCAGAAGCCCTTCCTCCCCATGGCCTGCGGCCGCACCGTGAGGCGATTCCAGGATGGTGATTTCAATGGCGTTGAGGTGCGCATTGATGAGCCCATCCAGTTTTTTGTGGTGCTGGCGGGCAAGTATGACATGCAGGAAGAGACCAAGGATGGCATCACTATCCGTGTCGCCACCTACGCCTTCGAACCCCGCAACGCTCCAAAATTATTTACACTGGCGCGGAACATCATCAACTACTACCAGAGCTTCCTTGGGCCCTTTCCCTTCAAGGAGTTCAACATAATCGAGAAGAACACCTGGGGTTACGGCCAGGCCCCGCCAGGGGTAATGCTCATCACCAAGGAGGCCTTCAGCCCAATCTCAGATGAGCTGAATCAGTATTTCTCGAAAGGCATCAATGAGCGCTTCGCCCATGAGATCGCCCACCAGTACTGGGGGCACGTGGTGAAAATGCCTTCCCTGGATGAGCAGTGGCTCACCGAGTCCTTCGCCGAATATTGCGCGGCCCTCTTCCTGCGTTACGTGAAAGGAACCTCTGAATACGATCTGTTGGTCCAGAAATGGCGAACTCGGGCGGAGCAAGCCACGACGGCCTCCACCATCCCTACCGCCAATGAACTTTGGAATGGATCCGACCATTGGGAGTCGTTCCGCTTCCGCACTGCGCTGATCTACGATAAGGGCGCCTATCTGCTTTATTGCCTTAACCAGGAGCTGGGTGACCAGGTTTTCCAGACCTTCCTCAAATCCTACCAGGCCACGTTCCGATGGAAATTTGGGACTTCCGAGCACCTCAACGGATTGCTCAAACACATGACTGGTAAGGATCACGCGGCCTTCTTTGATCATTATTATTGGGGTACAGAGCTGCCTCCCAAACCGGGTTTGATACCCAAGACGCCTTAAGCTGATCGAAGCAGTCAGAGGCCATGCAGGCGGCGGCCAACAAGGCCGGGACACGCTAGACTGAATCCTGGAGTAGCCATGTCTAAGACCGTCCGTATCGCCAATGGCCAGGGATTCTGGGGGGATAGCATAGATGCGCCGGTGAGGCTGGTGCAGTACGGGGAAATTGACTATCTGACCCTGGACTATTTGGCGGAAGTCACTCTTTCCATCATGCAGAAACAAAAACGGAAGAACCCGAGCTTGGGCTACGCCACGGATTTCGTGGATCTGATGGCCCGCACGCTTCCGATGATCAAGGCGAAGGGCATCCGCGTCATCGCCAATGCGGGCGGCGTGAATCCTGAAGCTTGTCGGGCGGCGATTATGGAAGTAGCAAAAAAACTGGGCGTCACAGGCCTCAAGATCGCCACGGTGACCGGTGATGACATCCTTGGAAGGCTGGACGAATTCAAAGCGAAGGGGTTGAAACTCGCCAATATGGACACCGGCGAAGGGCTCTTTGAAGCCGATCGTGACATCATCAGCGCCAATGTGTACTTGCAAACCCAAGGCATGGTGGACGCCCTGGCCACGGGCGCCGACATCGTGCTGACCGGTCGCTGCACTGATCCCGGCCTGACCCTGGCTCCGCTGATCCATGAATTCGGCTGGCTCGCGGACGATTGGGATCGTCTGGCCGCGGGCACCATTGCTGGGCACATCCTGGAATGCGGCGCCCAGGCCACCGGCGGGAATTTCACCCGGTGGTGGGAAGTCCCGGATCTCTGGAAGGTGGGCTATCCCATCGCCGAAGTGAGCGAGGATGGAACGTTTATCGTGACCAAGCCTGAAGGCAGCGGCGGCATGGTCACGGTGGACACTGTGAGCGAACAACTGGTCTACGAAATGGGTGATCCAAAAGCCTATCTGACGCCAGATGTGGTGGCGGATTTCTCAAGCATCCAGCTTCGTCAAGACGGCCCCGATCGCGTAGCGGTGAGCGGGATCACGGGGGGACCGCGCACGCCTTTCCTGAAGGTGAGCGGCGCGTACCTGAAAGGCTACAAGGCCACAGGCCAGTTGACCCTTTGTGGACCTAGGGCGCTTGAAAAAGCGAAGCTTTGTGCCGACATTGTGTGGAAGCGATTGGAAGCCGCAGGTTGCGTGTATGAATACACCGACGCCGAATATCTCGGCAGTTCCACGGTCCATAAAGGCATCGCCTTCGAACCTTCCGAACCGGCGGAAATCGTGTTGCGACTCAGCGTAAAGGACAGTGACAAGAAGAAAGTCGAGCGCTTCGGTCGCGAGCTGGCGCCTTTGGTCACCGCTGGCCCTGCAGGTGTCACCGGATTCGCGGGTGGTCGACCCAAAGCCGCGGAGATTGTCGCCTACTGGCCGGCCTTGATCCCCAGGGAAGAAATCTTGTGGCAGGTGAGTATGGAGGAAGTCTAGCGTCCGTCCGTTTCTTCGCCAGCTGCGCCGACTTTTTCGGCCATCATCCACGCTTGGCAATCAGGGCAGATGCCGTGGGTGAAGCTGGCTTTGGTTCGGGCCTCGATGTAGGTCTCCAACTGACCCCAATAACCCTGGTCATCCCGGATCTTGTGACACCACGCGCAAACCGGCAGCAGGCCCTTCAACTCACCGACTTCCTCCAAAGCGCGACTCAATTCCAGGTTCAGGGTCCGTTGGCGGGTGATGCCCGTCCTCAGACCACCCACCATGGCAGCCACCAGCAGATACACCAAGGCATGATCCATGAATTCCCACACCGCATAGAAGGTGCTGAGATGGACATGGCCCGCCAATTGGTCCACCGCGCTCCAGGCTATGGTATTGGCCAGTGCCAATGCCACAGCCCAGCGCCGCCCTGCGAACCAAGCTGCCAACAGCACCGGCAAGATATAGAAGGCCGAGAATTCCAGTTCCAGCCCGGTGATGTAGTCCACCCAGGCCACCAGTAGTGTGGCGACCAGACTTGCAGACACGCCAACTTTAGGTGACAGGGAAGGTTCTGCCATCCACACCTCGGTACCAGCTTTGATACTAGGTCTGCGCGAGAGGTTGAGAAGTTATTTCAGCAATTCTCCCACCAGCTCAGGCACGCGCTCGGTGGCAGCGCCCTGACGTCGCTCCTTGAAGCACGAGCCCACGTCGGAGATTTCAAGGTTGATCTCGAGGGTGTGCGCTTGGCGTGGCACGGCCTCAACGAAGCCCGCCGCTGGGTAGACGGTGCCGGAGGTGCCGATGGCGATGAAGAGGCTGCAGCCTTCCAGCGCAGTGTAAATCCGGTCCAGTTCCAGAGGCATCTCACCGAACCAGACGATATGGGGCCGCAACTGCCCTGGCTGGCCGCACCGGCGGCAGTGACTAGCGGGGAGAATATCTTCCTCCCAGGTGGAGACGGCTCCGCAGGCAAGGCAGCGGGCCTTGAGCAGTTCGCCATGCATGGGCACGATATTCTGGGAGCCCGCTCGGGCGTGGAGATCATCCACGTTCTGGGTGATCAGGAGCAGCGGGCCTGGCCATCGGTTTTCCAATTCAACCAAGGCACGATGCGCGGCATTGGGTGAAACTTCGCCGAGCCTGCGCCGGCGCTTGTTGTAGAAGCGCTGCACCAGCTCAGGGTTGCGCCCGAAGGCCTCGGGCGTGGCCACATCCTCAACCCGATGTTTTTCCCAGAGCCCGCCACTGTCCCGGAAGGTGGCAAGACCGCTCTCGGCGGAGATGCCGGCACCGGTGAGAATGACGATGGCAGGTGCGGAGAATTTTACTGGATCGTACCCCATGGGCGCTCCGGCAGGACGACAGCTCCATTAAACCAGAGGCTCCGAACGCCGGTCTCTATTGAAAGCACACCTCGTGGAGCAAGGCCTACCATGTCAAGGAGAACGGAAATCATCCTGCGGATTTTGGCGGCCCTGGCCGCGGGGGCATTGTTGCTGCCACTGCTTACGTGAAGGGCAACCTGGAAACGAGTGCTGTGAATTCATGTCTTGAAGGAAACCCATAGGGTCCCTGGCGCATTGAAGTTGAGGCCACCGTGCTAAATTAATAGTCCGGCCAACCAAGCCATCTTGAGGTTTCATGCGCTTTTTCTCGCCCACTCACCTACGTGAAGTTCGCTCTCGCTCAACGCAGCGGGGCTTCACGCTCATGGAGCTGCTGGTGGTGATGACCATCATCGCGCTGCTTTCGACCGTCGGTATTGTTGGTTATCGGCATAGCATGAAACTCTCCAAAGAATCAGTTCTTAAAGAAAATCTCTTTCAGATTCGTCATGCGCTGGAGCAGTTTCATGCGGATCGCAGCCGCTACCCAACCTCGCTGGCCCAGTTGAAGGACAGGGGTTATGTCCGCGAGATCCCTAAAGATCCCATGACCAATTCCGCGGAGACATGGCGGACGGAAATGGAATCCGCCGACCCAGATACGCCGGATGCTGAACCTGGAATTTTCAACATTCGCAGCGGAAGCCAGGACATCAGCGAGGACCAAGTCCCATACAGCGATTGGTGAGTTGTGGCTGATCATGCTTCCCGCCAGGGCCATCGCTATGACAGCCCGGAAATCCTGGCCTACCTGAATGAGCTCCACGCAGGCCACGACTTGGCGTTGGCTTCGGCCTTCGCCGCGCCTGAGTTGCACGGCCTTCCCGCCATCCAGGTGGGCATGAGCGAAGGCAAGCTTCTCGCTCTTTTATTGCGTCTCTCGGGTGCGAAAAAGGTCGTGGAATTCGGCACGCTGGCCGGCTACTCCGCCATCCGGATGGCGCAGGCGCTTCCCGTTGATGGCCGCCTCTGGACTTTGGAACTGGAAGCGAGGCACGCTGCCGTGGCCAGGGGAAACATCGCGGCGGCCGGCCTATCCAAGCGTGTGGAAGTGCTTGTTGGGCCAGCCCTGGGATTACTCCCGACGCTGGAACCAGAAGGTCCGTTTGACGCCGTATTTCTCGATGCGGATAAGGGCCGGTATGACCTTTATGGGCATTGGGCAGCCATCAATGTACGGCAGGGTGGTCTCCTATTGGTGGACAACGCCTATTATTTTGGACAACTCCTGGATCAAAGTCCTGATGCGGTCGCTGTGCGCCGCTGTCACGAGGAAGCAGCCCAGGCCTTTGACACGGTCTGTATTCCGACGCCAGATGGGCTCCTTCTCGGGATAAAAAAATGATTCTCAACCTTGAACTTCTTGCAAGCGCCTTCGCGGTGGTCCGTCTGGATGCCAATGAGCCCGTACCCGCCTGGGCGCGAGGCGGGGTGCTCTGGTCCATCACCCAAACGGCTGAAGAGCTTTCGATCGTGTGCGCCTCAGAACGCGTTCCACCCGGTCTCCGCACCGAAGGTCCGTTCAGAGCCCTGAAAGTGAGGGGGCCCCTCGACATGGCCATGACTGGCGTCCTGGCCTCCATTGCCGACCCTTTGGCCGCTGCGGGCGTGAGCATCTTCGCGCTCTCGACCTTTGACACGGACTATGTGTTCCTACCCGAGGCCAAGGTCGAAGCCGCGCTAAGCGCGCTTGGCCTCGCCGGTCATGAGGTCGTATAAACTCAACTTATGGGAAAGCTACTTCGCCGACTTGATAACGCCTCCTTGGTGCTGCTATTGCTTTGGCTCGGAATGGCATTGGGCTTCGCGGCGCTCATGGCTCCGGCCCTGTTTTCCAACCTGCCCTCCAAGGATTTGGCGGGTCGGCTGGCGGGCGTAATGGTGGCGCGACTGGATATGGTTGCGTGGATCGCTTTCGGTGGCGCGCTGCTCATGAGTTATGGCGGACGGTGGCTGAACGAGATTCAGGATTCCAGCCCCATCGGGCCGTTACGCCTATGGAGTGCAACGATTTTGGTGGCTCTGCTCTTCACGTTCTCAAGCACCTTTCTGGCCACTCCACGCCTTCATGAACTGCGCACGCAGATGAACGCTCCCGTGGAATCGTTGCCCAAGGATGACGCGCGGGTCCAGAGCTACCGCAAGACCCATGGCCTCTCCACGCAATTCTTTTTCATCCGTATGATCCTGGCGGCGGCCCTGGCCTGGGGGCTAGGCAGTCTGCCGAAAGAGAAACCGCCCGAGCGGTGAGCTACGGCGCTTTGAGGGGCGAGGAAAACCTAGCCCCCCTGCAGCGGTCCCTTGCTAGGGCACCACCTGCACAAGTGTCCCTTCTTGTAGTTCCAATCCGGGATTCAGGATCACAATATCGCCTTCCTTGACACCCGCCAGCACCCGTACTCTTTGCCGCTCCTCATCGCCTAAGGTGAGGAGCACGAGGTGGACTCTTTGGTTCGCACCCAGGACCACAGCGTAGGGGCGGCCATTTTGCAAAGTTATCGCTTCGGATGGGATCTCCAATCGCGAGGGGGCCTTGGCCTTCAACTCCACCTGAACGGAACCGCCCGCCAGGAAAGCGTGGTCGTGGTTATCCAAGTCCACTTCGGCCAACAAGGTCCGGGTCCGTGGATCCAACTCTCCATTCACTCGGCTGATGCGGGCTTGTCGCACCAGGTCAGGCCGCTCAGCCGTGCGAACGGTTACCGGCGCATCTACTGTGATCTTGCCCGCCAAAGCCTGATCAAGATAGATCGTCACCCGCAGGCGGTCCACCTGGGCCACGGTGACCAGCGGAAGAGCCGCAGAGGCGCTATTGGAGGCGTTCTGCACGAGCGCGCCGGGGTCGGCAAAACGCTGAGTGATGACACCATTGAACGGAGCCTTCACCACCTGGTAAGCCTTCAGGGCGCCTGCGGAATCCAGCTTGGCGTCGGCCATGCGAGCATCAGCCAGGGCCTGCTCCACTTCGCGTTCTGAGATGAGTTGCTGCTTACCTAGCGACTCGGCCCGTTGGGCGTTGCGGCGCTTGTTGTCGGCATCGGCTTTCAGCGCCTTGAAATCCTGATCCGTCTCTGGCGATTCGATCACCGCGATCACTTGGCCCACGGACACTGAGCTGCCCTTGTCCACGTTGATCTTCCGTAAAAATCCGCTGAGCTTGGCGTAGAGCGTGGTGGAAAGGTAGGGCAGGGCCTCCCCCTGCAAGGACAGGGTGCGTTCGCCTCCCCCTTTTTCGATGCGGGCGGTACGTACAATCGGTCCCTTGTCGAGTTCACCTCGGCGGCTCTCGGAATCGCGCCGCTGGTTCCATTTCTTGACTCCCACCAGCGCTCCCACACCCAAGGACGCGAGGAGCAACAGAAGAATTCCACCCGCGACGAATTTGCCTGAGGAAGGCGGTTGCTCCGATCCCTGGAGTTGTTCGTTCATGCCTCGCTCCCTTGTTGTTCAGTCTGGAATTTTTCTTCGAGAAGGTGCGCCGTGGGCGCCTTGCGTCGCAGGAGGCTATAAACCACAGGCACCACGAAAAGTGTGGTCACTGTAGCGAAAAGCAAACCCCCGATAACAGCCCGGCCCAGAGGTGCATTCTGACTTCCGGCTTCTCCCAGAGCGAGCGCCATGGGCACCATGCCTATGATCATGGCCAGCGCCGTCATGATGACCGGGCGCAGCCGTGTTTTGCCTGCCAGCAGGGCGGCTTCCACCGCGTCAAGGCGGGGGTCGACGGCACGTACATCGTTGGCGAAGCTCACTAGCAGGATGGAGTTCGACACAGCGATGCCCACCGCCATGATGGAACCCATCAACGATTCCACGTTTATGGTTGTGCCTGTGAGGGCCAGCACCCACAGGATGCCCACCAGGGCTCCAGGCACTGCAGCCATGATGATGAAGGGGTCCAGCCAGCTCTGGAAGAGCACCACCATAAGCAGGTAAACCAGCGCGATGGCGATGATCAGACCGCCACCCAGGCTCGTGAAGCTCGTCTGCATGACTTCGTACTGGCCGCGGATGCGGACCTTCTGGCCAGGCTGGAGTTTCAGGTTTTTGATGCCCCGCTGGATGTCGCGGACGACACTGCCCAGATCACGCCCATCCACGTTGGCCATCACATCCACAACCCGCTGTACGGTGTAGTGGCTGATCTCAATGGGGCTTGTGGTGCGCGCGAGCGTCGCGAAATTGGAGAGGGGCTGGAAGGCGGCCTGGGTTATGGGAGCCGCGCTGCGGGCCGGGTCGGGTTGCAACAATGCGGCGCCCCCGGGGACCCCGAAAGGAGTTGCCATCAGGGTTGCCGGCGAATCCATCAGCCGGTCCGGCGCCTTTACGTTTACAGAGTAGTTCACGCCGTTCACGGGATTTAGATAAAAGGAAGGCGCCAGCTGGCCGTTGCCTGAAAGATTGACCAGCAGTCCGTTGGCTACATCACGTTGGGACAAGCCCAGCTTCGCGGCCCGCTCCCGATTCACATCCACCCTTACCGCAGGTGCATCAGCCACCTGTTTGATGCGCACGTCCACCACGCCAGGAATGGCCCGTATTCCGTCTCTAAGCGCCCGAGCGGTGGTGAACCCATTTTGCAGATTCGCGCCTTCGATCTGGATGTCGATGGGCGCGGGAACGCCGAAGTTCAGCACCTGGCTGACAATGTCCGCCGGCTGGAAATAGAAGCTCACCCCGGGGAATTTGAGCGGCAAAACCTTGCGAAGTTCATGCATATAACGGCTGGTGGGGCCGTGTTCAGAGTTCAAGGAAACAAAAAGGTCCCCATCTTGGCTGCTCACATTGTCCGAAGCGATGAAGGCCATGTTGTACGAAACAGGCACACCGATGTTGGCGTTGACCGCGGCCAGTTCATTTGCAGGGATCACTCGCCGGACCTCATCTTCCACTGCTGCGAAGATCCGTTCAGTCTCCTCCAGCCGTGTGCCCGCGGGAGCCCGAACATGGAGTTTCATCAGCCCCACGTCCACGCTGGGGAAGAAATCCTGGCCGATGCTGAACAGCAATCCCAGACTGATGACGAAAAAGATATTGGCGCCCCACATCACGGCTCTGCGGTGGTGCAGCACCCGTTCCAGCACGCGTCCGTAAGCTTCTTGGAATCGGCCCAGCCAGTCCTCCCGCCACTCATTGAAACGCCCACCGAAACTGGCTGTTGGATCCTGCTGCTGCTCCTCCTCCTCGTGGATCTGCTTGCCCATGAGCATCCTGGAAAGGGTCGGTACCAAGGTGCGGGACAACACGTAAGAGGCGAGCATGGAGAACACCACCGCCATGGCCAGCGGCGTGAATAGATACTTCGACGGGCCAAACAGCAGCACCACCGGGAAGAACACGATGCAGATGGCGAGGGTTGCCACGATGGCGGGGGTGGCGATCTGCCTTGCACCGTCCAGAATGGCCACGGTCAGCGGCTTGCCCATGGCCGCGTTGCGATGGATGTTCTCCACCTCCACCGTTGCGTCGTCCACCAGCATGCCGATGGCCAGGCTGAGGCCGCCCAGCGTCATGATGTTCAAGGTCTGGCCCATGAGCTTCAGGCCGATGAGCCCGCATAGGATGGCCAGGGGAATGGAGGTGCAGACCACCGCCATGCTGCGCCAGGAGCCCAGGAAGAAGAGGATCATCAGCGACACCAGCAAGGACGAGATGAGGGCCTCGCCGATGACGCCCTTGATGGCACCCCTGACAAAATGGCTCTGGTCGAAATCGAATTTCAACTCCATGCCGTTGGGGGCGGCCGCCTGGATGGCCGGGAGGGCTTCCTTGGCCGCATCGACTACGGCGAGCGTGGAGGCATCGGATTTTTTCAGGATCGCCAGGTAGGTCGCGCGATGGCCGTTGACACGCACGATGTTGGTCTGGTCGGCAAAGCCATCATAGATTCGTGCAACGTCCCCCAGCAACACCGGTGCGCCGCCCACCACCTTGAGGGGAATGCGGTCGAACTGCTCAATGGCCCCTACATTGGAATTGGTAAGCACCGCCACCTCGCGGCCATCCATCTTGGCGATGCCCGCGGGAGTGATCACGTTCTCCGCTGACAACGCCGTGACGACATCCGCAGGGCTCAAGCCCCGGGCCGCGAGCTTGGCTGGGTCGATGTCCACGCTGACCTGGCGGAATTTTCCGCCGAAGGGCGCGGGGGTGGAGAGGCCGGGAATCGTGAACAGTCGCACCCGGATAAAGTTGATGGCGTAGTCCGCCAGCTGCTGCTCAGGCAGCGTATCGCTCTGCGCCGTGAGCTGCACCACGGGCACATTCGAAGCATTGAACTGGATCACTGATGGTGCGGTCATCCCCGGTGGCATGATGCGCAGGATGCTGGCGTTCACCGATGAAATCTGGGCGATGGCGCTGCCGATATCGGTACCCGGTTGGAAATAGATCTTCAACAGGCCCGTGCCCTGGATGCTTTGGGATTCGATGCGCTCAACTCCACCCACTGTTGTGGAATAGGCGCGTTCACTCAGGAAAACCACGCGGCGTTCCATTTCTTCCGGCGTCAGCCCCTGGTAACTCCACACCACGGAGACCACTGGAATGTCAATGCTCGGAAAGATATCCACCAACATGCGCGAGGCTGATAACAGACCCATCAAAAGGATGAGCAGGCAGAACACAGCGGTCGTATACGGGCGGCGCAGTGCGAGGCGTACAATCCACATGGTTTTAGCGCCTTTGCCGGGAAGCGGTGGCAGAGAGCTGATCGGCTGCGAAGCCTTGCTCCTCCATCTGCGCAAGGTTGGACATCAGGTGTCGTAGGGTCTTGCGGATCTGGCGCCCTTCAGCTTCCGAGAGACCTGTCTCGATGCCTTCGATCATGTTCTGCCTTAGCTGCCGTAATGATTGAGCCAGCACCGCGCCCTTTTTGCTGAGCGTGAGTTTCAGCCGACGCCCATGGCCGGGATCGGTCTCTGCCAGCACTAATCCTCGATCCTGTAGCATTTTCAGGATTCGGCTGGCGGTTGGATTGTCCACCCAGACCAATTCAGCGACCTCCCGCAGCGAAATGCCCGGCTGCTCATTCAGCACCATCAACACCGTGTACTGCTGGGGCGTCACATTGTGGGGCGCGAGCCAACGCCAGGCCACCTGGCGCATGCGCCGCCTAGTGGCAGAGATCAGCAGAAGGAGGCTGGATTCGTCCCAAAGAGGTAGTTCTTGCATAAACAAGAAACTAGCAGGGGAACCCACCAGTTCCAAGAGATTGCGAAAAAGTAGCTTTAAGTCTCGCGATTCTGAAATGACTATTCAATTCTAGGAAGTGATCGCCCCGGTTGCGCCGGTAGGTTGCTCTGGCACCAAAGGCAGCTCCCAGTCTTCTGGGTTCCGTAGCCGTGGCGGGCCGGGGATGAGTGCCCGCAGCCATTCACGGATTTCTTCGGTGCCCGCTTTGGTCAGGGCACAGCTGAAGACGGCACCCGGGTGTTTCTTCTTCATGTCCAGCCGCCGGGGCCGGGTCAGGCGATCCACCTGGTTGAGTACCAGCAATCGCGGATGCTCGCCGCAGCCCAAGTCGAGAAGCGTGGCGCCTACGATCTTCAGGTGTTCTTCCAGATCAGGATTCGCCGCGTCCGCCACCACCACCAGCGCGTCTGCCGTTCGCACTTCACCCAGGGTTGAACGGAAGGCAGCCACCAGTTGGTGAGGCAGCTTGCGGATGAACCCGACCGTGTCGGATACCAGGGCCTGTTTCGGCGCGCCAGTTTCATCATCTGCGCCCAGCCAGGCTTTCCGCGTGGTGGTGTCCAGGGTGGCGAAAAGCATGTCCTTGGGCTCACCTTCGCCCGTCAGGCATTTCAGGATGCTGGTCTTGCCTGCATTGGTGTAGCCCACCAGCGCCACCCGTGGCAGACCGGGAACCCGGCCCTGGCGTTGGGTTTCGCGCACCCGTTCCAGGTGCTGGAGTTCTTTCTTCAATTGCGAAATGCGCAGCCGTGTCATGCGGCGGTCCACTTCGATCTGGGTTTCGCCTGCGCCACCGCGAGTGCCCACACCACCCGCCTGCCGCTCGAGATGGGTCCACGCGCCCTTCAAGCGCGGCAATTCATATTCAAATCGTGCGAGTTCCACTTGCGCTCTTGCTTCACGGGTCTGGGCGCGCTGTTCGAAGATGCTCAGGATGAGCCCCGTGCGATCCATGCAGCGCAAGCCAGTGGACTTTTCGATGTTACGCACCTGGCTGCCGCTCAACTCGTCATCGCAAATAAGTATGGTTGCCTCAAGCCGTTTAGCTTCGCAGGAGGCTGCCTCCAGCTGTCCCTTGCCATAGAAACTGCGTGCTTCGGGCGTGGATCGTTTGAGCCGCTCCTGGCCCACGGGTTCGATGCCTCCGGCTCTCGCCAGTTCTGCGAGTTCCAGCAGGTGATCCTCGATGGTCGCTCCCTCGTCGTCGCGCCCTTGCCGGGCCAGGAGGAAACATCGAAGTTGAAGCTCTGCCATGAGCCCAGGATACCTGATGATGGAGCCATGGACATGGCCGCTCTTCAGCTCGCCGCCGACCTGGGCGGCACCGTGTTGTCCGGAGAGGGCGGCGCGATGGTGTTGGTGGAACGCCAGCGCCGACATGGTCTTCCTGTCCTGCTGGTGCTGGGTACCCGTACGCCGCACGTGCTGGAAGCCTTGGAAGCCTGGGAAACTTGCGCTGCCGAACTGAATCTCTGCGCGCTGCTGCCGGCTCCCGATGCCGATCTCAGCGCTGCGTTACGCTTTCATCGTCGTCGCATCGGTTCGCTGCTAGCCGCAGTGGATGCAAGCCTGCCTTGGCTGGATGATCGCCCCATGCTTGCCAAGCGTCTGCCGGGGCGGGTCTTCATGGCGTCACCGGAAAAACTCGGGAAAGCTCCACTTTCACCGCTGGAAAAAATGGAATTGAAATCCTTCCTCCCGGCCTGGGGCAAGGTTGCGCGGCGCGACGTCTTCCGCAGAGGAGACTGGGCTGAAGTCGAAGGCGGCTACGTGATGGATCTCTGGCCTGGTGTGGCCCTCCCAGCGGCTGCCGAAGTGTGCCTGTTGCCCTTGGAATTGCCCACCGCGACGCCCTTGATGGCTGTGCTGCGATTCAGCCTCCGGGCTGTATTCGGCCAACCGATTCCGCTGTTGCCTCTGCCTGCGGATCCTTCCAATCTCCAGGCTCTGGCGCAACTCACATCCACGACCGCGGCCTTCCGTGGGCCTGTGGAAGCATGGCGACTGGTCTATCAAAAACTCGCAGAGTTGCCCGCTCCCCCGCACTTCTGCGCGCGGTGCTGAAACTCGATGGAGACATTGCTGGACGGCTGGAAGGTGCGGCCAATAGAGAGTGAAAAGGTTTGACCTTAATGCCCCCAGACCTTGGAGAAACCACGCCCGCTGGATTGAGCGTTTTGCGCCCAGGTGGCAGGGGAGGAATCTTGGATGGTATAGGAGCCCGGAGGCAGGGTCACATTGGCATCCACCGTCCAGTTGGCATTCTGCACGTTGTTGGAACCGGCGGAACCCTTGGCGGTCCATGGGCCGAAGATCTTCCCGCTCGCATTAACCAGGGAGATGGACCCAGGAGGCGCACCGTGGGCATTGTTCCAGTGGTAATCCCAGATCTGGGTGACCACTATTTGTTTGCTAAGCGTGAAAACGGTCTTGGTGCTGGGGTTGTTCATGACGCTACCGGTGTTGCTGCTGTCGAAGATTAGGCTGATGGGACCCGGTGATACGCGTGGTGGTGGAGGAGGAAGTGGGGGAGGGGGATTCACGCCCCGCTTACCCCAGATCTTGGTGATGCCGCAGCCTCTGGATTGTGAATTCTGCCCCCAGGTGGCTGGTGAGGAATCTTCAACGCTATAGGAACCCGCTGGCAGGGTCGCATTCGGACTTGCGGTCCAGTTCTCATTGGCCGCGCCGTTGGCGCCTGGCGAGCCCACTGCTGACCAAGGGCCAAAAATGCGTCCGCTAGGGTCTTTGAGGGCGATGGTCCCCGGAGCCTGTCCCCGGCCGTTGTTCCAGTGGTAGGTCCAAATCTGGGTCACCAAGGTGGGCACACCGATGGCCACGAACGTTTTCGCGGAGGGGTTGTTGTTCACTGAATTCGTATTCGAATTGTCGAAGATGAGATTCGAGCCGGGTGTCGGCAAAGGATTTGGTGAAGGATTGGCCGCTGGTCCCGGTGTGGGGGCTGTGGGAGTCAGCAGGAAGTTCACCTGGTAAGTACGGCCCCGATGGGCGAAGCGTACATTGTTGGCGGTGAGTGTGCTGCCTGCCGATCCGAATGCGCCCGTGAGCGCGCCTGTGAACATGGTGGCGGTGATGCCGATGCTGGCCTGGGAGAAGAAGACATCCCCGGCCATCTGATTAGGGCCGAGTCTGGGAACCAGCCGCCCTGCCGCTTGGAGGATCTTGTAGGGAGGGTCCAGGTCCTTGAAATCGAGGTGGCCGCCACTGAGCTGGACGGCCCGCGTGGTCGGATTGATCGTGGCGTACAAGTACAGTCTGAAGAAATTGTTTTGGGTGTCCCAACCGGACCGGTACTCGACGTACTTGGGAGACTGGGCAGAAAGGCCCAAGCTCGAGAGGAGCAGCAGCCCGAACAAAAAGCGCAGTACCCTGCGGATCCTGGGAGATGATTTGGCTTGGTGTGCGGGCATCATGGTGCTCCTCCTGTATTCCTCCGGTATTGGGTGGGCAAGGGATTGCCCTCTTCTGGTAAGGAGTCCTGCGCGTCTGCAGGTTCCAGTGTGGACATCGGATCAGGTAGATTGAATTGATATGAAGTCTCAAGAGAGGGCACGGCATGGTGTACGCCCCATTAGAGAATCTTTCAAGGAAAATCAGCTGAAAAATAAAAGATTCCTGCCCATGGCCAGATTTCAGAGCTGTGGCCGAAGAACCGGGGAGGGCGTACCGTGGAACAGTTTTCCCCCAGGGAGGGGGTCCCTTGAGCGTCAAGGCGTTGCTCGTCTACCCGGAAATGCCGCCGACCTATTGGAGCATGCGGTACGCACTTCCATTCATAGGCTGCAAGGCTTCCCTGCCGCCCCTAGGCCTGCTCACGGTGGCTGCGATGCTTCCGGGGGATTGGGAACTCAAGCTGATTGATCTGAACGTCGAGACGCTTTCCAAGCAGGATGTTGAAGAGGCGGATCTGATCCTGACTTCCGCCATGCTTGTGCAACGCGTCTCTTTCGATAAAATCGTCGCGCTGTGCAAGGAAGCAGGCAGACCCCTGGTGGTGGGGGGACCCTATCCGACCAGCTGCCATGAGCAGATCGATGGCGTGGACTACTTCGTGCTGGGCGAAGCGGAAGTGAACCTCCCGCCTTTCCTGGAAGATTTCAAAAACGGAAATCCGAAAAAGTGCTATCGGGATCCCACGCGCCCCGACATCACCTCCACGCCACCGCCCCGCTTCGACCTGTTGGACCGCAAACGCTACGCGGGCGCGGCGATTCAGTACTCCCGTGGCTGCCCGCACCACTGCGAGTTCTGTGACATCGTGGAACTCTTCGGCCACAAACCCCGCACGAAAACACCCACCCAGATCCTAGCGGAGATGGATCTGCTCTATGAAGGCGGTTGGCGCGGATCGCTGTTCGTGGTGGACGACAACTTCATCGGCAATCGCCTGCAGGTCCGCCGCTTGCTTCCAGAGGTGGCCCGCTGGCAGCAGGAACGGAACTACCCCTTCACGCTCTACACCGAGGCCAGCCTCGACCTTGCCGCGGACGAAGCGCTCATGGACGACATGGTGCGGGCGGGTTTCAACATGGTGTTCGTCGGCATCGAGACACCCGACCAGGCCACGCTCGAAGCGGTCGGAAAAAACCTGAACAGCCGTG
>JANYBM010000047.1 GCA_025361125.1 Holophagaceae bacterium
CCGCGATTCGATCCCTTAGTTTGGATCCGGCCATGGGCACATGGAGATCAAAACTATTGTGTTCGGCCAGGGCCTTTTCAAGCGCCTCGCCTTCCAGCACCTCCGAAAGCAGCAGCCGGGCCAGGTTCCGCACCTTGCCGCAACCTTCGTTGACATGCGCTTCGGCGCAATCCTGGGCGAAATCGGCCCAGCGATGACCGGCATCCACCATTTTGGCGGCGCGCACCACGGCGGATTCCATGGTGTATAGCTCGGTCACCAGGTCCGCGGCGCGGACGGCCGCTTCCTGGTTCTCTATGAGTTTCTGGCCCGTGATCTCCAGGCAGGTCTGAATGGCATATTGCGCTTGGCGCTTGGCCAGTTCCACAGCCTGCTCGGCTTTGGCGAGGGGTCCTGAACCCAGCTTGGGCACGTCTCTCGTATCTTTCCGCAGGGCCAAGGTTCCGTTGCCGACCTTTTTGAAGATTTGGCCCGCGATGATCAGGCGGTTGATTTCGTTGGTGCCCTCGAAAATGCGGTTGATGCGGTTATCGCGGTAGATCTTTTCAGGCGGGTATTCGGCGCTGAAGCCATAGCCGCCAAAGCATTGCACCGCATCGTCGGCGATGACGCCCAGGGCCTCGCTGTCCCACACTTTCATGATGGAAGCTTCCATCTGGAACTCGTCCATGATCTCCAGCTTCTGCTTGGCCGCGTCGGGCTGCTCCCAGGTGATGGCGTGCATTCCCTCGTTGATGTACCCGATGGTGCGGAAGTTCAGGCTCTCGGCCACGAAGATGCGGATGCCCATGTCCGCCAGAAATTTCCGGATCAGGCCGAAGGTATTGATGGCCTTGTTGAACTGCATGCGCTCGCCGGTGTATTTCAGCGTGTACTTCAGCACTTCCTTGGCGATGCCGTTGCAGCCCGCGCCCAGCTTGAACCGGCCGATGGCCAGGATGCCGAAGGCGATGCGGTGGCCCTTGCCGATCTCGCCCAGCAGCCGGTCCTTGGGGATGCGGCAGTTGTCGAAGTTCAGGGCGCGGGTGCTGGAGCCCTTGATGCCCAGCTTGTGTTCCTCGGCCGCGATGTTGAAGCCGGGATCGGTCCTCTCCACGATGAAGGCGCTGAATTTCCGGCCATCCACCTTGGCGAAGACCACGAAGAGATCCGCGAAGCCCGCATTGGTGATCCACATCTTGGCGCCGTTCAGCACCCAGGTGTCTCCGTCCAGCGTGGCCACGGTCTTGGAGTTCATGGCGTCGCTGCCTGCGCCGGGTTCCGTGAGCGCATAGGCCGCGGCCCATTCACCACTGCCGAGTTTGGGCAAGTATTTTGCTTTCTGCGCTTCATTCCCGAAGTAGACGATGGGCAGCGTGCCGATGCCGGTATGGGCGCTGTACGTGACTGAAAAGCTGGCCTGGCGGCCCAACTCTTCCAGAACCAGCAGGCCGGTAATCTTGTCCAGGTCCATGCCCTCGTAAGCTTCGGGAATTTCCAGGCTCAGCAGGCCAAGTTCTCCGGCCTTCCGCAGCAGCTCCTTGGATAGCTCGAGATCGAGCTTGTCTATATCAGCATCCCTGGGAATGACTTCGCCTTCCACGAAATCCCGGGCGGCCTGGCCAACGGCGCGGGCATCTTCGCCGAGATCTTCGGGCGTGAACTGGGGCTGGCTGCCAATGGGAGCCAGCAGGAAACTGCCTCCAAAGATTGTCTCGACCATGGTTTCCATGAAACCTCCACAGGGCTTCCAGAGCGGGTTTAAGCAAAGGTGCTATCCCATTCTGAACGGACGAAGGTCCACTGCTTTTGTGATTGAGACTTTGGTCACCCCAGCTGGTCCTGGCTGGACGATTCATCGTGCGAAGATGGGGATTCGAAGATGGCTGCCCTCGGTGCGTTCCCGCTCCTAGGTGCGCCCTCATCCAACTGAGTGAAGGAAAAGACGGAGCCCCATGAACGACGCCCTTGCCCTCAGCCCCAACAAGCTCGTGCGCGCCCTGGGGAAGCCTGCGGCGGAGTTCACAAAGCAGGACATCATCCGCTTCATCGAAGAAAACGATATCCGCATGTTCAATTTCCGCTACGTGGCGGGGGATGGCCGCCTCAAG
>JANYBM010000052.1 GCA_025361125.1 Holophagaceae bacterium
ATCAAGGACGAACTGGCCCGCATCGGCCTGTCCCTGGGCATGCGGCTTGAGCAAGAAGTCTAAGGAGCCACACCATGCGCCATAACGTCGCCGGCAAGCGCCTGGGCCGTCCCAGCAACCAGCGCAAAGCCCTCATGAAGAATCTCGCCATCGCTCTCATTACCCATGAGCGCATCGAGACCACCATTACAAAAGCCAAGGAGCTCCGTAAATTCGCAGAGCCCTTCATCACCCTGTGCAAGACCGACTCTGTGGCCAATCGTCGCCTGGCAATGTCGCGGTTAGGTAACAGGACTGCGGTGCAGAAACTCTTCAGCAGCGAGTTCAAGGCGCGCTTCGACGCCCGCCCGGGCGGCTACACCCGCATCCTGAAAATGGACACCCGTCTGGGTGATGGCGCCGAAATGGCCCTCATCGAGCTCGTGGACTACACATTGCCCGAAGTTGTGGAACCCGAAGGCGAATAGGTTCAAAGGTAAGAACTGAATGGCGCCCTCTCCAGAGGGCGCCATATTTTTATATGATAAATTCACTCGCGGCAAGATTTAATAGAAAACAGCCCGGCAAATCGCCGGGCTGTTTTCTTTATCAATTAGACAGAGTGCGTCTAGTGGGCGCCGTGATCGTAAGTCGTGATATCCCTATCTTTTGTTTCCTTCAGGAAAATCGCACCTACCACCACGGTCATCAGCGCGACGATGACTGGATACCAAAGACCATAGTAGATGTTTCCCTTGAGGGCGACCATTGCCGTAGCGGTGAGCGGCAGCATTCCTCCAAACCATCCATTGCCGATGTGATAAGGCAGGGACATGGAGGTATAGCGGATCCGGGTCGGGAACAGTTCAACAAGGAAAGCCGCGATGGGTCCGTACACCATCGTCACGTAGATCAGGAAGATCCAGAGGATAAGCAAGGTCATCGCATAGTTCACCTGCTTCGGATCAGCACCTTTAATGGGGTACCCCTGGTCAGCGAGGGCTTTCGTCATGGCCGCCGCATCCAGTCCTTCGATCGTGGTGGTTCCAATGTACGTCACCACAGTCTTACCAGGTACAGGTGCGATCTTGTTGAAGCTGAGGCCATTCTTGGCAAAGAAATCATTCACCCGGTCTACGTCCGAGTACTTGGTGGAGGGAAGGACGAACAGGTTGAAATGCTCGTTCGCAGGGTCCGCAGCCACGGTGATCGTGGTTTTATTCTGGAAGGCCTCCAGAGCTGGATTTACGTAATGAGTAAGGGCTTTGAACATCGGGAAGAAGGTGACTGCGGCGATCAGGCAGCCAGTAAGAATGATCTTTAGGCGGCCAATCTTATCCGACAACCAGCCGAAAAAGATGAAGAAGGGCGTTCCAAGAAGCAGCGAAGCTCCAATAAGGATGTAGGTAGTCTGATAGTCAAGCTTAAGGGTGATTTGCAGGAAGAAAAGAGCATAGAACTGACCGGTGTACCAGACCACACCCTGGCCTGCCGTGGCACCGAGCAGGGCGAGCAGCGTGTATTTGTTGTTCGGGTATTTCAGGAAGGAATCCGAAAGAGGGGCTTTGGAGGTCTTGCCTTCTTCCTTCATCTTCTTGAAGACCGGAGATTCATTCAGCTTGAGCCGGATGTAAATGGAAACGCCCAGCAGAGCCAGCGATAGCCAGAATGGAATCCTCCAGCCCCACGTAGCGAAGGTCTCTTTGGCCATCCAGTAACGGCAGGCAAGGATGATTGCAAGCGCCAGGAAGAAACCTACGGTGGCCGTGGTTTGAATCCAGCTGGTGTTGATGCCGCGTTTGTCATGAGGGGAGTGCTCGGCCACATAGGTCGCTGCACCTCCATATTCTCCGCCTAAGGCAAGGCCCTGGGCCGCGCGAAGGGTGACGAGGATAATCGGCGCCCACCAGCCGATTGCCGCGAAGGTGGGCAACAGGCCTACTGAGAAGGTCGCGAGACCCATGATGACGATCGTCACCAGGAAGGTGTACTTGCGGCCGATCAAATCTCCGATTCGGCCGAATACCAGGGCGCCAAATGGCCTGACTAGAAATCCCACCGCGTAGGTTGCGAAAGCGGAAAGCAGGGCGGCCGTGTCATTGCCTTTCGGAAAAAAGAGCGTGGCGAAGAATGGCGCGAGCGTGGCATACAGATAAAAGTCATACCACTCGAATACGGTACCCACTGACGAAGCGGCGATGACCAGTCTTTGTTCCTGGGTTATCGCGGCTTTGATTTCGACTTTTTCAGTGACAATTGCCATCTGGGTCAGCCTCCTTAGCTTGATTCAGGCATTGGTTGCGATTCTGGTTGGCCATCAGTTGCTTGAAATTCCTATCGGAATTGGACTCTGCTCTCACGTCCCCCCTTTTCTAGCCCTTGAATTTGTGCCGAAGCATGCATTCATCAGGCCGACGGATAGGTTGCGTTCCACAGCAAAGCCGAATACCCAGCCATAAACTGGATAGTGATACGGCATGGCCAAGACCCAGTGATTCTTCCAAGTCGGCAAACAGCTGCCAACGCGTCCGCGCGAAATGCAAAGAGAACCGCGCTGATCAAACATCGCTTTCCTCGGGGTAGGTAGAGAAGGGATCTACCGCACTCTATCCTATAAATTTTCGAGGTCAACCATGTTCTTGGTGGGTCTTTAAGTGATCAGGATGTTTCATTTAATTTGAGATTTGCAGGTTATCAATGCTGTGTTGGATAAGTCTAGTAATATATAGGCATTGTGATTTATGTCACAACCATTTGTCAGTAGGGATTGTACTCCATATCAGGAACAGGAGCGCAGTAGCTCACGACTCTCGTAAGATGGCTTTGGCGGCTTTGCCGTTCGTGATTCGAGGACGACACTGTGCTCATTGCCCTCATGGCAGACATTCATGCCAATCGGGAAGCATTGGAGGCTTGCCTTCGAGATGCCAAGGGTAAAGGTGCGGCAAAAATTGTATTCCTCGGGGACTACGTCGGATACGGAGCCGATCCTGTTTGGGTGGTTGATAGGGTCATGGACCATGTGGCCAGAGGCGCATCGGCCCTGATGGGCAACCACGACAACGCGGTATCAGACCTGCGGGACAGCCTGACAGCGGACGCACAAATGGCAATGGCTTGGACCCGTGGCAGGCTCGGATCTGAGGCTCGGGAATTCCTTGCTGGCTTGCCCATGAGGATCGAAGACGAAACGCGTCTATACGTCCATGCGAATGTTCAAACTGACCGGCGATGGCTCTATATTGACGATCGCAATGCAGCCACTCGTGCCCTTCACGCACGGCAGGCTCAGGCTGTTTTTTGTGGTCATGTGCATATTCCAGCCATCTACGGGATCACCGCCACCGATAAAATAGTCAGCTTCAAACCAGTGTCGGATGTGCCAGTGCCCTTGTCGCCCCAGCGTCGTTGGCTGGCGGTTTTGGGGGCGGTAGGCCAACCTCGCGATGGCAATCCGTCCGCATCCTATGCGCTGTTGGATACCAAGAAATCAGAGATCACCTACCTTCGCGTGCCCTACGATATCGAAGCAACGATTTTAAAGATTCGCAACGCTGGACTCCCGGAGAGCCTGGCTGATCGCTTGCGAAAGGGCCAATGAGGACATGAACTATCGGCGGATCATACCTGGTGCCACAGTGGATGGCTTTCTGATCGGAAAGCAGATTCATAGCGGCGGTATGGCCACTATTTGGGAGGTTACGCACCCGGAGCTGAATCTGCCCATGCTGATGAAAGCACCCGTTCTGGATGAGGGTGCTGATCCTGCCGCCATCGTCGGCTTCGAAATGGAACAGATGATTCTGCCTCGGCTGGCAGGGCCCCATGTTCCTAAGTTCATCGAAGCTGGGAATTTCATGGTTCAGCCCTATATCGTGATGGAACAAATTCCAGGAGCTGCCCTTCTACCCTGGCTTGATCACCTTCCATTACCCTATGGAGAAGTGGCGGCCATGGGCGCAAAGGTGGCTGTGGCGCTTGATAGTCTGCATCGCCAGCATGTGGTTCACTTGGATGTGAAGCCTTCCAACATAATGCTTCGCCCCACCGGTGAGGCAGTATTGATTGACTATGGCCTGTCGCACCACGACGAGCTTCCGGATTTGATGGCCGAGCAGTTCCGCCTGCCCTACGGGACTGCTCCTTATATGG
The DNA here is from genome assembly GCA_025361125.1 of Holophagaceae bacterium. Lineage (GTDB taxonomy): Bacteria > Acidobacteriota > Holophagae > Holophagales > Holophagaceae > JANXPB01. The sequence continues at coordinate 4,132 of JANYBM010000052.1, forward strand.
CGCCCGAGCAGGTTATGGGCCACCGTGGCGACCCTCGGAGCGATCAGTTCGCCCTCGGGGTGCTGATGTACTTCTTTGCCACGGGCACCCGCCCGTTTGGTGACCCCCAACGCCTTTCGGGGTTGAAGCGTCGGCTCTGGTGGGATCCACCGCCTCCTCGCGCACTAAGGTCAGACTTTCCGCTTTGGTTTCAGGAGATAATCCTGCGTTGTCTCGAAGTGAACCCTGCTTGGCGCTACCCTACCGGCGCACAACTGGCCTTTGAATTGATGAACCCGGATCAAGTGAAGCTCACCGGCCGTTCGGAGCGACTGAAACGTGACGCGTTTACCACGGTTCTCAAACGCCGGTTCAGCGAGGATACAACCGCCTCAGTACAGATTGGAACCGTCGCGAGTTTCGGTGCCAGCGGGCCCATCATCGCAGTGGCCATTGATCTTTCGGAAACCTCTGGACCATTGGCTGAAGCACTTCGGATGACAGTTGCGCAAATCCTCGCTTCGTTGCCTGGAGCCAGGGTGGCCTGTTTGAACGTACTCAAGCAAGGTGTCATCACGCTTGACACAACCTTGGATGAGGAAGGCCGTAATAAACATGTCCAGAGGCTTGTGGAACTGAAACATTGGGCTGAACCGCTCAAGCTGGAAGAAGGTCGGGTCAGCTTTCAGGTTTTAGAGGCTCCCCAAACCGCCGCAGCCATTCTGCGTTATGCGCGGGCCAATTTTGTGGACCATATCGTCATGGGTGCCCGGGCCAGTTCCGCTCGACGCACTCTGCTCGGCAGTGTTTCGGGGGAAGTTGCCACCCATGCACCGTGCACTGTGACGGTGGTGCGCACCAGACGCCACCACAGAACCGAATATGGCGATGGAGCGAATGAGAAATCCGAAGATTCCTGGACGGTGGGCTGATAGGGGTGACAGGAAAGTGTTTGCAGATTCCAGGAAAGATGTATGCTTCTTTTCGAATTCCCTCACAAACATTTCGCCGATCTGGCCAATCCCATTCATTGTGCCTGCTACCCGCGAGTGTCCATCCTGAATTAAAAGGAGTCAGCGCATGTCCGAGGCCATGTATCCCGTTAAGGACGACATCCGAAATCGCGCCTACATCCAGACCATGGAGGAATACCAGCGCCTGTACCGCCTTTCCATGGATAACCCGGAATGGTTCTGGGGTGAGCAGGCCAAAACACTGACATGGTTCCATCCGTGGACTTCGGTACTGGACGCTGACTATGAAGAAGCGGATTTCTCCTGGTTTTCCGGTGGTCGTCTCAATGCTTGTTTTAATTGCGTGGACCGGCACTTGCCAGCCTTGGCGGATCGCACAGCCATCATTTGGGCCCAGGATGAGCCCGGAGTCTACACCCATATCAGTTATCGAGAGCTGAAACACAATGTGTGCCGAGTGGCCAATGTGCTGCTGCATCATGGTGTGAAAAAGGGTGATCGTGTCTGCCTTTATATGACGATGATCCCTGAGTTAATTTATACAATGCTGGCGTGTGCACGCATCGGCGCAGTACATTCCGTCGTCTTTGGGGGGTTTTCTGCGGAGTCCCTAAGGGACCGCATTGTGGATGCCCACTGCAAGGTGGTGGTTACGGCCAATGAAGGCCTGCGTGGTGGCCGCAAAGTACCTCTAAAAAAGACGGTGGATCGCGCCGTGGAAGGCATGTCCTTCGTGGAAACCGTGCTGGTGGCCCGCCGCACTGAGGCCGAAGTGGACATGGAACCCGGTCGAGACTACTGGCTGGACGAAGAATGCTCAAAGCAGCGCAGCACCTGTACGCATGAGTGGATGGGATCGGAAGATCCGCTCTTCGTTCTCTACACTTCCGGGAGCACAGGCAAACCCAAAGGCTTGATGCATACCACCGGTGGCTTCCTGACCTACGCCGCCTACACCCACAAACTGGTCTTTGACTACCACCCCGGTGACATCTTTTTCTGCGCGGCTGATATCGGCTGGGTGACCGGCCACAGCTATATTGTGTACGGACCCCTGGCAAACGGTGCTACCAGCGTCATCTTCGAATCCACTCCGCTCTACCCGGACGCTGGCCGTTACTGGCGGATTGTGGATGATCTCGGCGTGAACATCCTTTACACTGCGCCGACCGCGCTCCGGGCTCTCGCCCAAGCGGGTGATGAATGGATCAAGCGCTACAGCCGCAAATCGTTGCGCATCCTTGGAACCGTTGGCGAGCCCATCAATCCAGAAGTATGGCGCTGGTATCACGACGTCATTGGCGATGGCCGATGCACGGTGGTGGACACCTGGTGGCAAACAGAAACAGGTGGCATTCTGATCACACCATTACCAGGTGTCACGCCGACCAAGCCGGGTTCCGCCACGCTTCCATTCTTTGGCATCAAGCCCGTCATCGTGGACCCGGCCACGGGCGCCGTCATGGAAGGCAATGGTGTCTCCGGGGCCCTATGCCTGGGTACACCTTGGCCTGGCCAAGCGCGCACTGTTTTTGGGGATCACAAGCGTTTCCGTGAGACCTATTTCACGCAGTATCCGGGCTACTATTTCACCGGCGATGGGGCCCGGCGCGACGAAGATGGCTATTACTGGATTACGGGACGTATTGATGATGTCATCAATGTTTCTGGCCATCGGCTTGGCACCGCCGAAGTGGAAAGCGCACTTGTCGCTCACGAATCCGTGGCCGAAGCGGCTGTCGTTGGCTATCCCCATGCACTCAAGGGGCAGGGCATCTATTGCTATGTGCTGCTCAATAAAGGCTTCGGCAAAGAGGATCCAGAACAACTCATTGGAATGCTGAAGGAACAGGTGCGCCAAGCCATTGGAGCCTTCGCCGCGCCTGATGTCATCCACATTGCCGCCGGTTTGCCAAAGACCCGCAGCGGCAAGATCATGCGCCGCATCCTGCGCAAGATCGCCGCCAGCGAATACGAAGGGCTGGGCGACGTCTCCACACTGGCCGAGCCCGATGTGGTCAATTCCCTGATCGAGGAGCACCGCTCAGCCCAGGTCTGACCGCGGTCTGTACCAGCACTCAAAGACTAATGATGGCTTGACTTAGACTGATTTCAGAAAAACTCCGCCCCTAAGGGCAGACATTTGAGGCGACTCAAAGAGAAAAAAATCATTTCCATCAGGATTCTGGCTTGCAAGTCTGACTTGGAGTATATTTGCCCAACTTCTCCTCACTAATCGGATCAACCGATCCCATTCCACTAACCGGCGTAATCCGCGCCACGGAGGCCTAAATGACAATTTGCACCCATCCGTCCACAAACAGGTTGCTGCGGGGAATCCTCGTCGCCGGGTTGGCCCTGCCGGCCATGGCTCAGGGCACCACACAGATCAAGACGGACAATTCCTCGATCAAGTTCGGCTTCCTGTTCCAGCCCCAGTACGAGGCCATAGGCGCTCCTGTCAAGGACGGCACCATTCAGAATCTGTTCCTCCGCCGCGCCCGTTTCCTTGTTGGCGGCACACTCGGTTCGGACTTCGAATACTTCTTCGAGACGGATACCGCCAACCTGGGCAAAACGAATACGGCCGGCACGAATGCCACTGGAAACACCTCAACCATGGTGGTCCAGGATGCTGTCATCACCTGGAAGGCTAGAGACGAGTTCAAGATCGACGCCGGCCTGATCCTGATACCCTTCGCACATAACAGCAACCAGAGCGCCGCCTCCCTGCTCTCCTGGGACTACTTCAGCTACTCCTTTTCCCAGAATGCAGCCTTTGGCACCAATGTTGGACGGGATACAGGTGTTCAATTCAGGGGGCTTATCGCCAAGAAATTCGAGTATCGCCTGGGTGCCTTCCAGGGCAAACGGATCGCCGAGAGTGCTGCCACCACCGCGGATCCCAACGGCCTCACGCAGTCACGCAACGCCATGCGCATCGCAGGCCGACTCCAGTACAACTTTTTCGACGCCGAGACCGGCATGTTCTACGCAGGCAGCTATGCGGGGGCCAAAAAGATCCTCTCCATCGGCCTTGGCTACGACAAGCAGGACGAGTACACCGGCAGCGCCTACGACATCTTTTTCGATTGGCCCCTCGCGAACAAGGATGTGCTGACCTTCCAGTTGAACCAGGTCAACTATGACGGTAAGACCTGGTTGACGTCGTTGACCAAACAGAGCGGACTCTCCGCCGAGGCGGGATACCGTTTCAGCGCTTTGAAGTTCAGCCCCATCCTCCGCTATGAAAAGAAGACCTTCGACGTCCACACCGCCACCAACCTGGATGAGACCCGCATCGGCGGCGGCCTAGCGTTCTGGCTCAAGGGGAACAACGCCAATGTGAAAATCTTTTACAACAATATCAAGCCGGAAAACGTAGTGGTTGGAACGGCCCTGACCAAACAGCATTCCTATGATCAGATCAACGTCCAGTTCCAGTACTTCATCTTCTAACCGCTCCTCTGACGTTTCGGGCCAGCTCCCTCCGCGAACCAAAGCGAGGGGGACTGGCCCGGAACGCGTGATGCCAGCAGAACTTCAAATCAAAGCTTCGGGAACTCGGTCACCACAGCCCTCAGTATGTCCCCCACCGACATGATGCCCACCAGGTTGCCATGTTCATCCACGACACAAAGCCCGTACAGCTTGTGGTCTAGGAAGGCCTGGGCCGCCGTTGCCAGCTCTGTATCAGCCGTTACGGTGTGCGGAGTGGGATTCATCACCTCTTTCACTGGAGTCTTCGAAAGAAGGTAGTGCACTTCCCAGGTGTCCAGTGAGGTGGCCTTCCCGGGTGAATAATCCTTGATCATCCGATCGGTGACGAGACCCACGAAACGGCCTTTGTCCATGATGGGCAGGCGTCGGATGTTTTTCTCTTTCATCATGTGGATGGCCTCGATCATCGAAGCATCCTGCTCGATGGTGATGGGGTTCTTGGTCATCCATTTTTCGACTTTAGTCATGGCTTTCTCCTACATGCCCAGGAACGCTTTCTTCACGTGGTCATTGTTCAGCAGGTCCTCGCCTTTGCCGGTGAGCACCATGCGGCCCGTTTCCATGACGTAGGCCCGGTGCGCGATGCGGAGCGACTGGTAGACGTTCTGTTCCACCAGCAGGATGGTGACGCCCTGCTGGTTGATGCCCTGGATGATCTCGAAGATGTTCTTCACTAGGAGCGGTGAGAGGCCCAAGCTCGGTTCGTCCAGCATCAGCAGCTTCGGGTTGGCCATGAGGCCGCGGCCGATGGCGAGCATCTGCTGCTCGCCGCCGGACATGGTGCCGCCCAGCTGTTTCTCCCGCTCCGCCAGCCTGGGGAAAAAGGTGAAGACCCTTTCCAGGTTGCGGGCGCGGTCAGCACGGGTGGCCTTGACGTAGGACCCCATCCGAAGGTTTTCGAGCACTGACATTTCCGGGAAGATCTTGCGGCCCTCGGGCACTTGGACGACGCCTAGCTCAACCACCTGGTGGGATTCGAGCCGCATAAGCTCCGCGCCGTTGTACGAGATCGAGCCTTTGCCGGGTTTCACGGTGCGGGAGATGTTTTTGAGGGTGGTGCTTTTCCCCGCGCCGTTGCTTCCGACGACCGTGACAATCTCGCCTTCGTTCACCTCCAGGCTGATATCCCAGAGCACGCGCATGTCGCCATAGCTGAAGCTGAGGTTCTCGATCTTAAGCATGGCTCTCACCCAGGTAGGCATCGATGACGGCCTGGTTTTGGACAACTTCATCCGGCGAACCTTCGGTGAGTTTCTCCCCGGAATTGAGCACCACGATGCGGTCCGAGATCCGCATGATGGTTTTCATATCGTGTTCGATCACCATCTGGCTTACGCCCCTGGCTTTGATGTCGAGGATGAGCCGGATGATTTCCTCGCTCTCGCTCGGATTGAGGCCGCCCATCACTTCGTCCAGCAGCAGTAGGTCAGGTTTGGTCGCAAGCACGCGGGCGACCTCCAGTTTCTTGCGCTCGCCGATGGGAAGGCCTCCCGCCAGGAAGTCCGCCTTGTGGGAAAGGTGCACCACTTCAATCTGTTCCATCGCGATTTCGCGCGCCACCCTCAGGGAGTTTGTGCGGCACAGCGCGCCCACCATCACGTTGTCCACGACGCTAAGTTTGCCCAGTGGCCGAACCTTCTGCCAGGTGCGCACCATGCCCAGCTTGCAGACTTTGTCCGGCTGCAGGCCGTTCATGCGCCGACCCTTGAAGAAGACATCGCCTTTCGAGGGCGGATAATAGCCGGTGATGCAGTTGAAGAGCGTGGTCTTGCCGGCTCCATTGGGCCCGATGAGGCCCATGATCATGCCTTCCTCCATGCTGAAGGAGACATCCGAGTTGGCAGCCAGGCCGCCAAAGAACTTGCTGACGTGCTGGATTTCCAGGATGGCCATCACGCCTTTCCTTTCTTCATCCGTGAGCCCAGCTTGCGGATGAAGCCCAGCACCCCCTCGGGCATGAAGAGGATCACGATCACCACCAGGATTCCGTAGATCAGCACGTGGGCGTGGGCCAGATTCTCCTTGAGGAAGGTTCCAGTGGCCGAGGCCGGGTCCACGAATCCGGTCTTGAAGATGCCTTCCGCGATGACGTTGCTGCGCAGGGCTTCCGACAAGGGAACCAGCGCGATGGCGCCGACCACCGGGCCGTAGATGGTGCCGATGCCACCGATGATGCAGACGAGCACGATCTGGACGCTGAGATCCAGGGAAAGAACGGTGGTGGGATCCACGAAACCCACGTAGATGGCGTAGAAGCTACCGGCCAAAGCGGTGAGTGTCGCTGAGATGGCCAAGCCGATGTTCTTGTACAAGGGGATGTTTATGCCCAGGGAATGAGCGGCATCCTGGTCCTCGCGGATGGCCTGGAAGTAGTAGCCGAGCTTTGAGTGCTGCACCCCCCAAGTCACCGCGATCGTGATGAGCGCCAGGCTGAGACCGATGTAATAGAAGGGCACTTTAGTGAGGAAGTCGGTCACCACGTGCTCACCGATCTTGAACACCGGAATCTCCGTGGCCAGAATCCCTTCGGCGCCCTTGGTGATTGAGTTGAGGTTGGTGGCCGACAAGCGCATGATTTCCGCCACCGCGATGGAGGCCAGCACGAAATAAGGCCCTCTCAAGCGGAAACAGATGGACCCGATGATGAGGGCCACCACCAGGACGGCCGCGATGCCAGCCCAGACTCCGATCCACGGCGGCACCTGGCGAAACTGCATGAGCATCACGGTGGTGTAGGCGCCCACGCCGAAGTAGGCGGCGTGGCCCACGGAATATTGGCCGGTGTAGCCGCCCAGGATGTTCCAGCTCTCCCCCATGATGGTGCTCAGGAAGATAAGGATCATGATGTGAAGGGCGTAGGGGCTGCTCACGTAGCGCGGCACTGCGAAGAGGCTTCCGACGATGAGCAAGGCTATGGCCAGCTTGACGAGAGCTGCCTTGGATGAGGAGGTTGTTGTCGTGGTGGCCATGTCCGCCCCTACATCCGTGACTTGCCGAGCAGGCCGCTTGGTTTGAAGAGCAGGACCAATAGGAAGATCACATAGACCACCACGTCCTTCCATCCTGATGAAATGTAGACCGCGCCCATGGATTCGGACACTCCCACGATGACTCCGCCGATGGCGGCCCCCACGACGCTGCCCATGCCGCCCAGCACCGTGATGACGAAAGCCTTCAAGGTGAAGACGCTGCCCACCTGGGGAAAGATGTAGTAGGTCGGAGAGATGAGCGCGCCCGCGGTGCCCGCGAGTCCGGCGCCGAGCCCGAAAGCGATCCCGGACATGCGCTTTACGTTGATGCCCATGAGCTGCGCGGCTTCACGATCCTGGGCCGTGGCCCTCACGGCCTGCCCCGTGTTGGTCTTCACCAGGAACCAATAAAGCCCGGCCGTGATGACGGCGGTGATCAGGAACGAGATGGTCAGCGGTTGGGAGATGGAGATCCCCCCGATCGAGATGCTGGATGAGGAATAGGTGGTGGAGAGGATTTTGTAATCCGAGGTGAAGGCCAGCATCATCGTGTTGCTCATGATCAGTCCCATGCCGATGGTCAGCAGGATCTGATTCTGGGGCAGCGCATCAAGCACCCTGTTGATGAGGACTTTCTGGAGGAACACGCCCAGCAGGTACATCAGCGGGAAGCTGATGAGAACGGAGACGAAGGGGTCGATTCCGGCCATGCTGAAAAGCATGTAGGTCAGGTACATCCCGATCATCATGATGTCGCCGTGAGCGAAATTGATGATCCGCATGACGCCGAAGATGAGGGTGAGCCCGATCCCGATGAGCGCGTAGACGCCGCCCACCAGGATTCCGCTGATCAGAGATTGCAGAAATATAGTCATCCGCGGATTCCCTCAGATCCGTCGGGGCACCACCGGGATGCCCCGACTTGCTGGTGCGCCTACTTCCACTTAGGGAAGGGGTAGATCGGCTTGTTCTTGGTGAAGGTTGTGGGCCATACGGTCTCGAACTTGCCGTTCTTGATCTGTTCCACCAGCATCGGGTGCTTGTTCTGGTTGTTGTATCCGTCGTAATCCTGGAACTTCACTTCGCCCATGATTCCGTTCCATTTGCCGGAATCCAGTCCCGCGCGGATTTTTTCACGGTCGCCGCCGGCCTTCGCCGCCGTCTCGCCCATGATCATCAGCGAGGCGTAGGCGTTGGCGGAGTGGTACACGGGTTCCTTGTTGAACTTTTCTCGGTAGCGCTTGGCGAATTCCTTGGCGCCCGGCCAAGTCACTTCCTCGGTCCACTGGGTGCTGGAGAAGACATTGTTGGAGATATCCGTTTCCTTGGCGAAAGCCGGATTCCCGAATCCTGCACCGGCGCCCAGGAAAGCCTGGGGCTGCAAGCCTACTTCGCGGGCCTGGCGCATAAGCAGGATGCCATCGGCCACGTAGCTCACCATGAAAACCAGGTCCGGATTCTGGCCCTTGATCTTGGTAAGGGTGGACCGGTAGTCCGGAGAACCTTTGGCGTAGGCCTCCTCCGCGACGATCTTGAGCCCGTTCTTTTCCGCGAAAGCCTTGGCTGACTTGGCCGCGGAGGTTCCGAAATCGGTGTTTTCATTGATGATGGCAACGCTTTTTGGTTTGCCAAGTTTCAAGGCCATGTTGAGCAGGATTGCGGCGTAATCGTCGGTCGTGGCGCTCAGCCGGAACAGCCATTTGAGGCCCTGCCGCGTGATGTCTTCCTTGGAGGCCACGGGCACCAACAGTGGCACGCGGTATTTCTCCGCCAGCTTGGAAACCGCGTTGGCGCAGGCAGAGGTATAAGGTCCCACCACCCCCGCGACATTGTCCCGGGTCGCAAGTTTTTCCATGGCGCTCATGGAGATTTGCGGTTTGCCGGTGTCATCCTCGCGAATCAGTTCCACGTTGATGCCCTTCTTCTTGAGGTCTTCGACAGCGAGGATGTAGCCGTTATTGATGGTCTCGCCGATGGGCGCCTCCGCGCCGCTTGTGGAGTTGATCACGCCAATCTTTACCGCTTGGCTCCAAGCGGCCGTGGAAAGGCCGAGCCCGACAATGGCCAGGGCGATGAGGCTGCGTTTCATGGGCTTCCTCCTGTCAGTGCTAAGGGATATTACCCATTTCCAGATCTGGTCTGAATAGGATTTCGGTCTGAAGGTATGCCGAGCTTGGAGCACTGTCCAGCGAATTCCTGGTGTTAAACCTGTTTATAGCGAATTGTGATGAAATTCCAGGGCCGTGGCCGGTTGACCGGCGATTTGATTGCGACAATGGGTCCCAAGTGAGAAGTCTCAATGAAAAGGAAACAGGCCCGCCACTTCTAGTTCTCAAAGCTCCGGACGAAAATCACAAGAAAGTCACAAGAATTTATTGACTGGCCATAAATTCATGGGGGTATATTGATTTTCATCTGCACGAATTCTGATTACGGGTGAATAAACTTCCAGCCATCCGATCCCCTGAACTGCCGTCCCTCTGGATGCGGCGATCCCATTTTGGAGCCTATAAATGCGCAAAACAATTTTACCTCTTATCAGCCTGGCACTGGCTGGCTCAGCCCTGTGCGCCCAGGATGTGAAAGTCACGGGTGTCGTGGAAGTCTGGTACACCCAGATGCTGGACAACAATCTCCGCCTGAACACATCCTCTTCCAGGTATGCCACTTCGGCGCTGCCCGCGGCATTCAACGAGAACACCTTCAACATCCGGCGCACCGAGATCCACTTCAACGGCAAGATCACGGATGATGTCACATGGAACGCCATCTACGAGCCCAACATCGCCAACACGGCCGGTCAGGCCCCTTTGCTGGATGCGAACATCAGTTGGAAGCTCGACAAGGACTTCACCATCAAGATCGGCCAGTTCAAACCTGCCATCACCCTGGATTCAGCCATGGGTGGGCCCGCCCTGTATTTCTACGACCGTTCCATGATGGCCCGCCAATGGGGTGAGAAGCGCGACCGCGGAATCCTTGCAACTTACGCTTTTGGTGACCCAAAGGCCTTCAATGCCAGGCTCAACTTCGGGATCTTCAACGGCGTATCGGACCTTTCCTCGGGAAGGACCAACGACGTGAATGCCCAGAAGGACTACTACTTTAAATTGGACATGGCCTATGGTTCCGAGAACAAATTCGCCTTCTATTACCGCGCAGGTGGATCGGATGTGAAGGACGTGGGTATGGTCGCGGGAACCTTCCCGGCTTCACCCTCGAATCCTTCCGCGGCCGACATCATCGACAATAAGGACAAGACCACGAACATGGGCGTCTACTACGTCTATGACACGGCAAAGTGGCATGCTGACGTGGATGTGATGACGGGCCTCCTGGGCCGACGCTATCCCACGGTCTTCTCCACCACGACAAACGTGAGCCGCGAGCACTTGGACCAGAAGTTCCTGGGCATCGTGGTTTCGGGGGCCTACAAGATGGGCCAGCACTGGATCACCGCCCGTTACGACTCGCTGAACTACAACCAGGGCAACGACTGGTATACCGCCGCCAACCCCTACATGCCCATTACCGGTCTGGAAGCAGGCAGCGATTACTCTCCGAAATTCACCGAGATGATCGTGGGCTACAACTACCTGTTCAACCCCACCAAGTACGCCTATGGAAAGATGAAGATCGACTACATCCATCGCAGCAAGAACTTCTTCAAACCCCGGACCTCTGTCGGCCAGACCGGCGAGCAGGGGGGGGACAGCCTGGTGGTGTCCTTCCAGATCGGATTCTGATCAGGATCTCCCTTTGGGAAAAGAATGGGCCCCGGTTGGGGCCCATTTCTTTTTGTACTGTTGTGCTGAAATACCAGTGGGACTGGATGTAACGTGGAATTCAAATTATCGGAAAAAAAACCTCAACGAAGTACGTGGATGGCTTCCTTGCTCCTGCCTGTGGGGTATGGCCTATTCTGGCTCGCGGGGTGGAATCCTGGGTTAGTCGAATGGCTCTACGCTGAACGGATCTTTCCGCTGCTTTCACGCCTCATCTCCTGGCCTGCAAGCTTGGTGCAATGGTCTCTGGGTGAAGTGCTGTTGATCCTCATTCTTGCAGGCATGGCCGTGTCGCTGGCAGGGCTGTTGCGATCCCTGTTGGCAGGGACTCCGGGAATCCTTATGCGATTGCTGCGGTGGGTAACCGGACTATTTGCGCTTGCGGGGCTACTTTATGCCAGTTTCGTGCTGCTATGGGGCTTGAATTACCTGCGCCCCTCCATCGCCAGCACACTGGCGTGGCCCTCGAAGGCGCCCACCGCTATTGAGTTGCAGAGCCTCTGTGAGGAACTCGCCCTGGAGGCGAACCTGTTGCGCAGGGATCTGCCATCGGATGAACGCGGGGTCCTGCGCGTGGACCGTCGAATGGTGCTGGACCGCCGGAACGATGGCTATGCGCGCCTTCGCGGAGTAGTTGCGCCGGTGCTGCCTGGAGTGCTGCAGGAACCAACCCGGCCAAAGATTGCGATCATGGGTCCGCTGATGTCCCGTTCCCTCACCTACGGCATGTACATCCCATGGACAGGCGAAGCTCTTTTGAATGGAAGCACGCCAGCACCGGCGCTGGCTTTCAGCGTCTGCCACGAGATGGCCCACCAGCAGGGCATCGCGCGGGAAGACGAAGCGAATTTCATCGGCTATCTCGCCTGCCGCCTGCACCCCGATCCACTGTTCCGTTACTCGGGGGCCCGCGCAGCTTTGGGGGAGGCCATGGCCCAGCTTTGGTTTGTGCGCCCAAATGCATGGAAGGAGATTCGGGCTTCCTTGGGACCCGGAGTCCTTGCGGACGAAGCCGCGGAGACCGCATGGCTGCGAGAACACAGGGGTCGGTTCAGCCGTGTGCAGGGCAGGGTCTACGATGGCTATCTTAAGACCCAGGGCCAGGTCGATGGTTCCCGCAGTTATGGCCGCGTGGTGGATCTGCTCATCGCCGAGCGCCGGCTGACCA
>JANYBM010000084.1 GCA_025361125.1 Holophagaceae bacterium
GGATGCCGGAAAGGGCACTGGAATCGTGGTGGACCCCGGTGGAGATGGCGCCAAGATCTTCGCCCGCGTCGCAAAGGCGGGATTCAAGGTGGAGGCTCTGCTGCACACCCACGCCCACTTCGACCATGTGGGCGCCACGAAGGAGTTGCAGGATCTTTGGCAATGTCCGGCCTACCTGCATCCCGGGGATGATTTCCTCATCGAGAACCTGGAGATGCAGACGGCCGGGTTCGGCTTCGACGCGCTCCCAAAACCTGAGATGCGGGAACTCCATGCGCAGGATATTTTTGCGGGCATGGCCACGCTGCACACCCCTGGCCATACACCGGGTTCCTGCTGCTTCCACGGTGAATTCGAGGAGGGAAAGCTCGTCCTGGCGGGCGACACCTTATTCCGGGGTGGCGTGGGCCGCACGGATCTCTGGGGTGGCGATTTCGACCAACTGGAGCAGAGCATTCAAGCCCAGCTTTATACCTTGGATGGCGCTGCCCTGGTGATTCCCGGCCATGGCCCGGCCACGACCATCGGGACCGAGGCCACAAACAATCCTTTCGTGCAACGGCGGTAGTCTTCTCAGGTTCCCGAAAGCGGCGACCGCTGGGATCCAGCAACTTCGTGCGAAACTGCCTTCTCTTCCCCGGAGTGCCCCATGAACGGTCTGCTGGTCGGTGGGATGGGCTGCACAGCCCCCCTGATTTTCTTTGGATTCATCTGGCTCATGAGCTGCCTGCGTGTAGTCAATGAATACGAGCGCGCGGTGGTGTTCCGGCTGGGCAAGGTGCTGCCCCAGCCCAAGGGGCCTGGGCTGATCTTTATCTTTCGGCCCATCGACAAAGCGGTGGTCATCTCTCTGCGGACGGTGGTGCTGGATGTGCCGAGCCAGGATGTCATCACCCGCGACAACGTCACGCTCAAGGTCTCAGCGGTGGTTTATTCCAAGGTGGTGAACCCCATGCAGGCCGTGATCGGCGTGGAGAACTACCAGTGGGCCACCAGCCAGATTTCCCAGACCACGCTGCGTTCGGTCCTGGGCGAGGTCACCCTCGATGAACTGCTGGCGGACCGCGAGAAACTCAGCTTGCGGCTGCGCGAAATCATCGATTCCGCCACCGAGCCCTGGGGGGTGGAAGTCACCGCCGTGGAACTTAAGAGCGTGGATCTGCCGGAACAGATCCAGCGTGCCATGGGCAAGCAAGCAGAAGCCGAACGGGAGAAGCGGGCGAAGATCATCGCCGCCGAGGGCGAGCTCATGGCCAGCCAGCAGCTGCTGGATGCCGCCAACAAGTTGAGTGAGAATCCCACCGCCATTCAGATGCGGTACCTGCAGACCCTCACTGAAATTGCCGTGGAGAAGAACAGCACCATCGTCTTCCCGCTGCCTATGGAATTCCTGAAGGCATTTGAGAAATTCGTCGGCAAGAAAGACTGAAACCACAAATAGGACCAAGGAATTGATGGAGGGCCGTGACGTTATCCTTCACGACCCTTCACCGATAGTATGTAGACCAGAGGTAGCTCATGCGCTTTGGCCCCTGGGACGTTCAAATCATTAGCGGCGGCACCTTCCGGCTGGACGGCGGTGCCATGTTCGGCACGGTGCCGAAAGTGGTGTGGAACAAGATCTACCCGGCTGACGAGGAGAATATGATCCTCATGGCCACCAACTGCCTGCTCATCCGCGGCGAAGTGGATGGTGTAAGGCACGTGATCCTGGTGGACAACGGCAATGGGGACAAAGAAACCGACGACTTCATGGCCCGGTTCAAATTCCAAGACCGGGGCGTTCTGGATGCAGAACTCGCGAAACACGGTGTGAATCCCGGCGACATCACTCTGCAAATACTTACCCACCTGCATTTCGATCATGCGGGTGGTAGCACGCGATTCAATGAAGCGGGTCAGCTGGTCCCGAGCTTTCCGAATGCACGCTACATCGTACAAAAAAAGGACCTCGACGACGCCAAGCATCCACATCTGCGGGTGAAGGCCAGCTATCTCGCCAAGAACTGGGAACCCCTGGAGGCCGCAGGTCTGCTGGAAACCGTGGAGGGCAATGTGGAAATCCTACCCGGCATTTCCGTGCGCATGGTGCCTGGGCACATCGAGGGACTGCAAGCCGTGGTCATTGAAGCTGGATCACGAAAACTTATGTACATCGCCGATCTCATCCCCACCGCCCGTCACATCCAGCCCGCCTGGGTCATGGGCTACGATCTGGACGTGGTCACCTGCGTGAATGTGCGCCAGCAGCTGCTTTCCGAAGTCACGAATACCGACACTATACTGGTTTTTGAACACGACCCCGAGCTTCCCAGCGGCATCGTAAGTCAGGATTCCAAAGGGAGGTACGTGGTAACGCCGGTGGCGGTGTGAGTACTTGGGACCCAGCCCAATACTTGAAATTTTCCGCTGCCCGCACACGGCCTGCGGTAGAGCTGCTGGCGCGGGTTCCGTTAGATTCTCCTTCGAGCATGGTGGATCTGGGCTGTGGGCCAGGCAACAGTACAGAACTGCTGGCTCGACGCTGGCCCGGCGCTTCCATCCGGGGCGTGGACAATTCCGAAGACATGCTGATGGCGGCCCGAAAAGCTCATCCAGATTGGGTTTGGGAAGCACACTGCGGCCCTATTTGGACAGGCTTTCAGAAACCCAGAAAAGCCGATTCCTCACCAGCTACGTAAAAACCCTGGAGATTGCCTATCCACCGCAGCCTGATGGCCGCGTACTGTTTCCCTTCAAGCGCATTTTCCTCATTGCGCAGCGATAAGAGATGATGTGGTCGTAGCTCAGGTCGAAATGGTCTTATGCGGCTTCTTCTCCGGGCCCCGGCTTATCTTTGCTAGCTCGCACGATGGCATAAACCGTTAGGCCTAGGCACAGCACAAAGACCACCAGAAACAGCGCCAGCGGTCCCCATTGGGTTGCTACTGTCACATGCTCTTCGCCGCGCCACGGTGCGAGGTAGATCCCACGCAATTGATGGCGCGTGACCACCATGAACACCACGGCACCCACGATCATCTCAGCAACTCTTCGAACCTTCTTCGCTTGTGCCAGCGGGTCGGTGATCTGGGCAAGCACGATCAGGAGAAGCAGGCCAAACAGGATGCCTATAGTCAGCGGGATCATGGTGGCAGGGCCTCCGCGCATGAAGGCCTTGAGTACTTCCTCAGGCAAGGCAAACAAAAGCCAGAATCCATCCAATAACTCAAGTCCGGTCGCTATGAGGGCCGCACGGATGCCGAACTGGGCCATTCCCTGACACGCCTCGCGGTCAACCCCCTTCGTGGCCCGGCGGGTTGCGACCAACGCCAGCACCGCTCCGGCCATGCCTACCGCGGCGAACACGAAGTGCAGAATGCGCGGTACCAAGGTCGGGTCGCCAAGCGCTGCCCAGGCTTGTTGCGCGACAGACTCCCATCTGCCTGGCTGCAGATGCAACAGATTGATGGCTACTTGGATCCCGGCGATCGTCAGGAAACAAACCGCTTCGATGATCACAACGACGCGTACATTCTTGCCGTTCCTCAGACGAAACTTGGCGAGGTAATTCAGGTAATAGCCGAGCGTCAGGATGCCCAACATCCCCAGCCACGCCCAGGCCAGCAGGATCGTCGCGGTGTAAAAGAAACGGCCGAACAGCACTTGCATGAACAGCAGTGGCGCAATCCCAAAAGTGATGGCGAAGGATATGACCCAAGAATTGAGTCCCACAAAAAAAGTTTGCACCTCGCGCGCGCCGGGCTTTTTTCGGCCCACGAAGGCTGCCAGCAGCGTTCCACCCAGCACCATGTTGACGAAGATCAGGTGAATCAGGAACGTCAGCACCCAGAGCACATGAAACAACCAGGGTGGCCCTGGCAACGCCGCTGGATCGAGGGCCGGGATGAAGCTATTTGGCATTGGGCACCTCCGCGATCTTGGGTTTGTGGAGGCTCAGCAGATAAGCTTTGAGCGCCTCGATTTCCTCAGGCGTTCCGACCAGTGGAGGCATGTGCGGGTAATCGAGTTTTTGGGTCGCGACGTGACCCAGTTCAAGGTATTTGCCAGAGGTGTACTCATCGCCTTCGGCCCGTAAGGTCGAGAGGATGACGCCCAAAGTGTCCGCATCGGCAGGCGCCACGAGTTTGCGCAGGGATGAATACCCGTCCACCGTGTGGCAGGCCTGACACTCGGCACGGTACACCGCACGCCCCATGGATACCGGCGACCCATCACTTTCTCGTGCCGCCCACTTGGCTTTCGCGAGAATTCCATGCCGGTTGATGTCCGCTATTTCACTGACCAGGACGCCATTGGAGAACATGAAATCGCGGATTACGAAGGGCTTTCGTACGCCTTCACGCACCCGCTCTGACGCGCCAAAAAAGGTGAACGCTGCCAGGAGTGCCACCACCGCCATTGGCCACCGCTGGGCACGGGGTATCAGGTAGGCAAATAGTCCAAGTAAAAGGAAAGCGGCCAGGGCCCACAGCACCAATAGGCGAGTGGTGGCCAAGGCAGGCACGATGGGGGACGACCCAAGAAAAAGCACGCGGACCGATTCCGGAAGCGAGTGTTCCCACCACCGGTATCCGCCATAAGCCACCAGAGCGCCGATCACCTGGAACCCCGCCATCAGGCGCACCATCCTCCCGCGAGCATCGCCATCTGGCTCCCGCATCGCGGCGAAAATCATGTAGGCGCCCGCGAGCAGCAAACAAATCCCCGTGCGCAGCAACAGCCCCGGGAAATAGGTCGGATTGAAGATCCCATCCCAGAATGAGTGCGACACGATCCACTGCCCTGGTGTGAGCATGAACGAGACGATTCCCTGGATGATGACGAGGGACATGTACGCTGCGAAAAAGTACAGCCAGATGATGAGCAGATGTGTGCGCGGGCGGACTTTATCCCAGGTCGCGTAGTACAGGAGCGCGGTCGCCACTTCAAGAATGAAGAAACCCCATTCGGCAGCCCACCCCCAGACGTAGTTATGGATCAGCGCGGAGGTCGCTGCGGGCTGCACCAAGCCGATGGTCACCCAAATCCCCACGCCGGAAATCGCACCGAAGACCGTTGAAACAAGGATCAGCATGAGGGAGCAGCGCTTGGCAAGGTTGCGGAGGGCTGGGTCATGGCGCCGCACTCCCAGCGTCTCCACAATCGCGATGGCCAGTCCGCCACCGATGGCGAAGTGCGATACCCAGACATGCGTAATGGCGACGATGGCGATCAACACGCCACCACCCATGGACAGATTCCAGATTGGGTAGTCCATCAATAACTCCGAATCGTTGCCCGCATGAAAAACTCTATGATTCTATAGCATTCTTTATTCACCTAAACAGCTGGACAAAAGACGACTGCAACATTGGTCGTTGGCCGGAGAGGAATGCCATTTTAATTTCTTGCATACTTGGTTGTAAAATTAGTAACCGCTGAATCTTACGGCTATCAACATATTTCAGGTTCAACGCTTTACATTCACAAATCTATACCCGAACCGACCGAATTGAATCAACCCAGGGCAGTAATAATTGTCGCTTAAGTCACAACTTCCTTCGCCCTATCGGAAGCACTCTTCCAGAAAATCCTTCATGTGGCGCCAGCTGCGTGTAGCGGCGGCTTCCTGGTAGGCGACGCCCTTGGAAGGATCGTTCCCGGCTTCCTTTTGCGTGAAAGCATGCACGGCTCCGGCGTAGGCGATGAAGATGTAGTCGGCTTTGGCCACTTTCATTTCCTCCTGGAACGCGGTCACGCTTTTGGCGGGCACGTTGGGATCCACGGCGCCATGGCAGACCAGCACCTTGGCGGCGATAGGCTTCACCGCGCGCCCCTCGGGCACGTCCAGGCCGCCATGGAAGGACACCACGCCTTTCACTGGCAGGCCCTCGCGGGCCGCTTCCAGGGCGCCCGTTCCGCCGAAGCAGTAGCCGATGACCACCAGCTTCGAACCATCCACGCCGGGCTGTGCCTTCAGGGTGTCGAGCGCAGCTTTGATGCGCGCCAAGTAGAGGGAGCGGTCCCCCTTGAACTTCCCTGCCTGGGCACCAGCTTCCTGGGCATTCTTGGGACGGATACCCTCACCATAGATGTCCGCTGCCAGCGCGGCATAGCCCAGCTTTGCCAAATCGTCGGACACTTTCCGTTCGTGGTCGGTGAGGCCCATCCACTGGTGGATCACCACCACACCGGGCACTGCCTGCTTCGCCTTTTCGGGATGGGCGTAATAGCCAGAAAGGCGTGTGGCGCCCTCTTGGTACACGAGGGGCTGTCCCGCCACCAGAGGCAGCGCAAAAAGGGCGATGGAAAGGATAGTGCGTCGCATTGGATCCTCCGAGGCGAACCGATCACTCTAATCTAACCGGGAAATTCAGTGAATATGTGCCTTTAGGCACGGATAACACCCATTGGTTCGCCGCTACATTATATTTTGCTCAGCCCGGTGCAACATGGCCTTCATCGAAGGAACTCGGATCGGCCCCTACGAAATCGTGGGGCAGATCGGCGCAGGCGGGATGGGGGAAGTGTGGAAGGCGAAAGACACGCGTTTGGGCCGAGACGTAGCCATCAAGGTGCTGCCCACTGATTTTGCCGAGGATGCGGGACTAGTGCGTCGTTTCCACCAGGAGGCCAAAATCCTGGCCTCTTTGAACCACCCCAATGTGGTCCAGGTTTTCGAGGCGGGGGATTTTGAAGGCTCGCCCTTCCTGGTGATGGAACTGCTCGAAGGTGAAACACTGCGTGCCCGGTTGCACAGCAAACCACTCGCCCCGAAACGCGCGGCGGAAATCGCCCGGGAGGCATCGCTGGGCCTCTCGACCGCCCACGAGAAGGGCATCCTCCATCGCGATCTCAAACCGGAAAACCGCTTCCTCACAAAAGACGGTCATGTGAAGGTGCTCGATTTCGGCTTGGCAAAGGTCGAAGCCAGCAAACCTATCGGCCAGGAGAGTGAGACGCGGGCCCTCCTGAGCGAGCCAGGCACCATCGTTGGCACCTCAGGTTATCTGAGCCCAGAGCAGGTACGCGGCGAAACGCTAGACCAACGCAGCGACCTGTTCAGCCTTGGCGTGATCCTGTGGGAGATGCTGACGGGGCAGCGTCCCTTCGCAGGCGATTCCTCGGTCGAGGTGATGCACGCGATCCTAAAGGAGGACCCGCCAGAACTGGACGAGGCATTGCAAGTGCCACACCCTCTGGAACGCATTCTGCGGAGCTACCTTGCTAAGGAGCCTGCGGGCCGATTCCACTCCGCTCACGATCTTGCGTTCGCATTGGAAGGCACAGCGGCCACGAGCACCGCAAGCGGCACAAAGTTGATTGCCCGGCCCTTTCGGGCATCCCACTTTCCGTTTCTCTGGGCACTGGCGGTGGGCGGGCTGTTGATTTGGGCTGGCATGGCCCTGGTCCGCCCCGCCCCCCCAGCAACTAATTCACCCGTGGCAGTGCGTAACCTGACTTACAGCGGTCACGACTCCTCCCCGGCTGCAAGTCCTGATGGTCGGACCGTAGCCTTCATGTCGAAGCGGGACGGTCGGCCCAGGATCTAGCTCAAGCAACTCAGGGGCGGTGGGGAAGTCGCCCTCACCACCGGACCGGATGACTTTCCCCGCTTTTTGCCCGACGGGTCGTCCATCCTCTTCGTCCGTGGCGAAGGCCCTGGAACGTCCCTTTACAGGATGTCGGTGCTCGGGACAGATCTCCACAAAGTGGTCGAGAACGCGGCCCATGGTGATGGGTCTCCCGATGGATCCCGCCTAGCTTTCCTTCGGACCAGAACCATTGAAGGCACTGCCCTGACCCCCCTTTTTGTCATTGAGGTGGGGGGAGGCGCTGAAAAGGAACTGGCTCAATTCAATTCTGATTACGTAGGGTCAATAAGGTGGAACCCCAACGGGAGCAGCCTTGCACTGACTTCGGACATCGGAAATCCGGCGGGTCAGGCCCGCAAGATTTATCGGGTCGGAGCGAGCGACGGTTCGATTCGTGAGTTCCAGGCCGCTACGAAGTTTGGCGCGGTTTCCTCCACTGTCTGGGTGTCATCAGAAGAAGTGATTTACTTCCAGGCGGAATCGGTGGTGGGCAACAACGTATCATCAAGCCCCTCGAAGGCCTACCGCCATCATCTGAAGACTGGATCGGTCCAGCCCCTATTCTGGGCTCCCGTGGCACCGGCTTGTGCGGACCTCCTCCCCGGTGGGCGAGTGATCTTTGACGGGATGTCGGGCCACCAAAGCTTGCGGGAGTACACCCTCGCGGGTAAGAGCGATCCCCCCCGTTGGCTCACCCGTGGCGACATTAGCGACCGCCAGCCTGTCTTCTCGCCCGAAGGTGATTGGATCGTCTTCTCGTCGAACCGGTCCGGGAACCTGGACCTGTGGGCGGTATCAAGCCAGACAGGAGTCGTGAAAAGACTCACCGACGATGTGGCGGAGGACTGGGATCCTCGATTCTCCCCGGACGGGCGGTATCTTTTGTGGAGTTCCAACCGCACTGGCGCCTTCGAGCTCTGGATGGCTAATCCTGATGGCAGCGGCGCCCGCCAAGTGACCCAGGACGGATTCGACGCCGAGAATCCAGCCATGACACGGGACGGACGTTGGATCGTCTACATGTCCACGAATCCTAAGAATCCGGGCCTGTGGAGGATCCATCCCGATGGATCGGGCGCGGGAGTCATCCTGGGTGGAACCATCCAGATGCTTCCTGAAGTCTCTCCGGATGGACAATACGTCCTCTACAGGTCACAACTGGATCGGCAGTCGATGACGCTCAATGTGGTACGCCTGGATGACGGGTCCAAAGAGGTCTTCTGTACCAAAGTAGGGAGAGAACGAAAGGCAGTGGTAACTCCGGGCCGCAGCCGGTGGATGCCGGATGGACGCCACATCATCATTTACGGGCCAGGATGAGAAAGGCCTATATGGAGCGTTCATCCAGGACTTCGCGCAGGGTAGGGATACCCGCGCCACCCGCAAGCCCATTGGAGGGTTCGATCCGGACTGGTTCACCGAATCCCTGGGCGTCTCGGCGGATGGTAACCGATTGGTGCTTGCCGAATCTGAACGCATGTTCAACCTCTTCGTCGCCGAAGGCGTCACGGGCCTTCCCACTCAACGCAAAGGCCCGAAATGACCCTCGCCCCCAACACCCGCCTCGGCCTCTATGAAATCGTGGGGCTGATGGTGCAGGCGGAATGGGCGAAGCGTGGAGGGCAAAGGAAATGGGCATGGGGGGATGACACCATGAAGTGGTTACAGCGAACCTTCGCTTTAACCCTCAGCCAAACACGGTCGCCTGTCGGCTTTTCTCTTCTGTGAATTCGGGACATACTCTGCGCCGGAGGTTCTTATATGAGAGTCATCTCCTTCTCCCTCAATGGTGTTGATCGCAAGCTCACGGTGGATGAGACCCGTACGTTGCTGTGGGTACTGCGGGACGACCTGGGTCTTACCGGTACGAAGTTCGGCTGCGGTGAATCGGTCTGCGGCGCTTGCACGGTGTTGCTGAACAATGAAGCGGTCCGCGCCTGTGCTACACCGATGAGTGCTGTAGAGGGCAAGCGGGTGGTTACAATCGAAGGCTTGGCCCACGATGAGCATCTGCACCCTGTGCAAGAGGCCTTTGTGAAGCACCTTGGCTTCCAGTGCGGTTTCTGCACCAGTGGGATGATCATGGGCGCCCACGCCTTGCTCCTCAAGAATCCCAAGCCTACGCGTTCGCAAATCATCAATGAGATGGAGCCACACCTCTGCAGGTGCGGCGCCCACGTTCGGATCGTGCAAGCCATCGAGAGCGCGTCAGCCGTGATAGCGGGAGGTGCGCGATGAACCGCGAGAAAGACATGATGGAAGTCCCTGAAGGTCGGGGTTTCGTGCAGACGATGGACCGGCGTGACTTCCTGAAACTCACAGGCTCCGGCCTGCTTGTGCTGTGCTCAGTGGATCCGCTGCTCGGTCAGAGTGCTCCGGTCGCTGCCACTCAGCGCGGCGCCACGGACTTCAATTCCTTCCTGCACATCGGAGCGGATGGGCGTGTCACCTGCCTGGTGGGAAAAGTGGAGTTGGGGCAGGGCGTGATGACGTCGCTCCCCCAATTGGCCGCCGAAGAACTAGGGGTGTCATTGGCGTCGGTGGACATCGTGATGGGAGACACGGACCTGTGTCCAACGGACCGGGGTACATTCGGGTCCCTCAGCATCCGCATGTTAGGGCCCACGTTGCGTGCCGCAGCGGCTGAAGCGCGAGCTGTGTTGGTCCAGATGGCGGCTGAGCAGCTGAAACTTCCGATCACCGACCTCGAGGTGCGCAATGGTGTCGTGAGTTCAAAATCTGCTCCCTCCAAACATATCAGCTATGGTGAACTGACCGCGGGGAAGCGTATTGAGCGACGGCTGGATGGCCAGGCGGTCCTCAAAAAAGTCGGTGCGTTCACCATCATGGGTCAATCAGCACCGCGCCGTGACGCCTTGGAGAAGGTCACGGGCAAGGCTAAGTACGCGGGGGATATCGCGCCCAGCGGGGCATTGTACGCCTGCATTCTGCGGCCACCGTCCCACGGTGCGAAGCTCTTGCGCGCCGATACGTCCTCAGCTGAGGCGCTGCCGGGAGTGCGCGTAGTGCGCGACGGCGAGCTGATCGCTGTGCTACACCCGCATCGTGATGAGGCAACCCGGGCGCTTGCGCTGATCAAGGCCATGTACTCGCCTTCGCCCTCCAGGCTCACCCACGAAACGATTTTCGAGCATCTGAAAAAAGTGGCGCCTGAAGCACGGGCAACGGGTTCGCGCGGGAGCTTGGCCGATGGAGAAAAAGCGGCGGCGCAAATCGTCGAGCAAACCTACCTCAAAGGTTACGTCGCCCATGCTCCCATCGAGACACACTCGGCCATAGCCATGGTGGAGCAAGGCAAGGTGACCGTGTGGGCCGGAACGCAGACGCCGTTCCCCCTCAAGACACAAATCGCGCGGGCTCTGAATATCGCGCCAGAAAAGGTGCGTGTGATCACACCCTACGTCGGTGGCGGATTCGGCGGCAAGAGCGCCAGCATGCAGGGAATTGAAGCCGCGCGCCTGGCCATGGCCACGGGAAAACCGGTGCGCGTGGTCTGGAGTCGGGAGGAAGAATTTTTCTTCGACACCTTCGATCCTGCCGCAGTCATCCAGATCCGAGCGGGGCTCGACGCCGCGAAGCGGATCGTGTTTTGGGACAACACGATCATCGGCGCTGGTGAGCGCGGCTCTGCGCTGTTCTACGATGTCCCCAACCATCGTACGGCCGTCCGCGGCGGCTGGAACGGCAATCCTGCGGATATGCATCCATTCGCTGTTGGACCCTGGCGGGCGCCAGGAGCCAATGCCAACGTCTTCGCCCGCGAGTCACATATGGATGTGCTGGCGGCGAAGGCCGGAATGGATCCCGTGGAATTCCGCCTGCGGAATCTCACGGATGCCCGAATGCGCCGAGTGCTCGAAGCGGCTGCGAAGAACTTCGGATGGTCGCCCAAGCCAGCGCCGAGCGGCCGTGGCTTCGGTGTGGCCTGCGGCGATGATGCGGGTACTTACGTGGCGACCATGGCCGAAGTGAAAGTGGACAAGAGCACCGGCAAGATACAGGTCGTGCGGGTTCTGTGCGCGCAGGACATGGGCATTGTCGTGAATCCCGAAGGCGCGGCCCAACAGATGGAAGGGTGCATCACCATGGGGCTCGGCTACACCCTGAGCGAGGAGGTTCAATTCAAGGATGGCGTGGTGCTCGACACGAATTTTGGAACCTACGATTTGCCACGGTTCTCGGGTGTGCCACGCATTGAGACCGTGATTCTGGACTCGCCGGATCTCGCGCCTCAGGGAGGTGGCGAACCGGCGATTGTAACCACCGGCGCGGTGTTGGCCAACGCGGTGTTCGACGCGGTGGGCGCCCGGGTGGTGCAGTTGCCGATGACGCCAGCAAGAGTGAAAAGTGCGATGAAAGGGTAACCAAACAAGGACCTGACGGCGCCCGGTAGAATCGAACCATGCTCCGCCTTCCTGACGCCTTGCGTGCGCTGCGCTATCGAAATTTCCGGCTCTTCATCTCCGGCCAGTTGATCTCGCTCATTGGCACGTGGATGCAGACCGTGGCCCAGTCCTGGCTGGTGTATAGGCTTACAGGGGAGGCCACCATGTTGGGCTTCGTGGCCTTCGCAGGCCAGTTTCCGGTGTTCATCCTGGCCCTGGTGGGGGGCATGACGGCGGACCGCGTGCGCCCCCACACTCTGATCGTCATCACCCAATCCACTTCCATGGTGCTGACACTGATCCTCGCGCTGCTGACCCTCACGGGCCATGTGCATATTTGGCAAATCATCACCACCTCGCTGCTGCTAGGCGTGGTAAACGCCTTCGATATTCCGGCCCGCCAGGTCTTCGTGGCGCAGACTGTTGCCCGGCCTGACTTGATGAATGCCATCGCGCTGAATTCCTCCATGTTCAATGGGGCCCGCATTGTCGGGCCAGCCGTGGCGGGCCTGTTGGTGGCCACTGTCGGTGAAGGTTGGTGCTTCCTCGTCAATAGTGTGAGCTATCTAGCAGTCATCGGCGGGCTTCTGGCCATGCGACTTGATGGCACCCAAAAAGTGCGTGCTTCTGCAGGTGGAGGCGCCATCCTAGAAGGCTTTCGGTTTATCCGTGGAGCCAAACCCGTTCGTGATTTGCTGGTACTCCTGGGCCTGTTGAGCCTGTTGGGTATGTCCTATTCGGTGCTCATGCCCATCTTTGCGGATCAGATCCTTCACGGCGGGCCCAGAGCCATGGGTCTGCTCCTGGGCACTTCCGGCGTGGGCGCCCTTGTGGGTGCCCTCAGCCTTGCACTTCGGCGGAGTCCGCGCGGGCTCGGACGCTGGATCGCAGGTAGCGCCATGGGGTTCGGCGCGGCCCTCATCGCCTTCTCGGTCTCCCGCAACTTCCACCTTTCCGTGCTTATCATGCTGCCCGTGGGCTTCACCCTCATGGTGGAGATGGCCTCCAGCAACACGCTGATCCAGATGATGATTCCTGATGTGCTCAGGGGCCGGGTCATGTCCGTCTACTCGATGATGTTCATGGGCATGGCCCCGGTTGGCGCCCTCATCGGCGGCACTCTCGCACACAAGCTCGGCGCGCCCCTTACGGTGACTTTGGGTGGTGCTGGATGCCTCCTGGCGGGCCTGCTCTTCACCCTTCGCCTGCCTCAATGGAAGCAGGGCGCTCAGCTGTTGTACCGGGCGGAGGAGGCAGCCCGCACCGCGGCGGAGTCCATGGAGCCAGTTAGTGCAGTGTCAGGCGCAGACCTGCCACACCCCAGGTGACAGCCAGCACGATGATCTGGCCGATGACCACGCGCCCCCAAAACCCGCGCGGGCCCGAGGTAACCGCCAACACCATCTTGGTGATGCTGTTGGTGGTCAGCGCCAGCAGCACGCCGAGGATGGCACCAGTGAATCCTAGTTGATCTGCCACCGATGCCACCGCAGCTGACGACGCATGAGCATCGGCGAAGCCTGCCAGTGCCGCTGTCACCACCGCGCCCGCCGGACCGATGGCCCGCTGCGCCAGGGTGGAAATGAAAGCGACTCCCGTCACCAGCAGAGCGAAGAGCAACGCCGTCGAGAGATTGAAGGCGCGCCCGGGGGACGGCTCGACTTCAGCCCGCCGGGCCTGCCAGGTCTGCACGGCGGCATAAATCAGCGCCGCGATGGCCCCGGTGCCAAGGGGCCAGGCGAGTGCCCATAACAGGGGTGGACTGGCGGCCCCCACCAGGATCGCCATTTGCACAAAGGTTGCCACCGTCGAAGCTGCCGCACCCGCCACCGCCGGTTGCAAGACCTCCGCATCGGCTTGCGCGCGCGCCCCCATGGAGGCGATAGTCGCCGAGCTGGAGACGAAGCCAGCGCCAAATCCTGCCAATGCCAGTCCGTACCGCGGGCCGATGACCCTCTGGGCGATGTAACCGGCACCGCTCATTCCCATGAGTAGCACCACCAGCCGCCACAACACGAAGGGATTGAAGACGTGGAAAGGATCAAGAGTCCGATTGGGCAATAGTGGCAACACAACCAGGGCAGCCACGCCAAATAGCAGCGCATCACGCAGCTCACGTTCGCTTAGGATGTTTCGCATCACGCTGTGTAGGCTGGTTCGAAACGCGAGCAGTGTTGCGGTGCACAACCCAGCGGCGAGGGCAATTTTGGGATCATGCTCAGCAAGCACACCGAGACAATAGGTCAGAAAAAGCGCCACCTCGGTGGTGAAGCCAGGGTCGCTACGGTCGCCCATGCAGTAACCGACAATTGTGATGCCGCCAACGGCGGCAGCTGCCACTGCAACCAGCGCTGGATTTCCGATCGTAGCCGCCACACCGCCCAGCAGTCCAACGAGTGCGAAGGTGCGAATGCCAGCTGGCGTCCGATCAGGCCCCTCGCCTTTCCGACGCTCGCGTTCAGCGCCAATGACCAAGCCGATACCAAGCGCAATGGCAAGGCGACCCTCGGGGCGCTCGATGAAGTTCATGATGCGATCAGGCTATCATCACCGCACTGGCATTAGTGCATTCACAAACCATCCCCATGGCACTCTGCCGTCCCTTGGATGCCCTCCCCCAGCTAGGTTTGAGCCGAGGTCAGGGCGTGAGCGCGATCAGGACTGCGAACACGAACGAAAGCCTGAACACTCCTAGTCACAGCCTGACGGACTGACAGATATCAGTGATTCGAAGCGGCAGCCCGCTCCGACATCATTGTCTTGTAAGCGGCCTCCATATTTCGCGCAAGACCTTTCCCATCAAGCAGGGGCGAGGCCGCCATCCGGGTTCGTGCGTGGGCTCGGAACCGAGCCAAACCTTCCAGGTCCTGTGCAAGGCGAACATTCATGGCGACATAGGCGTCTGGATCTTCAACGATGAGTTCAGGAAACCCCGCCGCGGTTACCTGAGAAGCACCTTCTCGGCTGGCCGCCCAGTTCCTGTTCAGGCACACCGAAGGCAGGCCCATCCAGAGTGCTGTCGCGGCGATAGTGACGCCGGGATAGGGTGTACTGTCCAGATGGATGTCAGCTTCGAGATGGAGTTTCAGGAAAGCTTCTTCTGCCAGCCTCGGTAGGAAACGAATGCGTGAAAGGTCCATGCCATTTTTGGCGGCTCGCTCCGAGAAGGTGGTCCGACAGGCGCCTTCTTCGACCTGAGTAATGATGAGGCGAGCCGTTGGCAACGCTGCCATTATCCGAGCCCAAAGCCCTAAGCAGGAGTCACTAATCTTGGCCAGATTATTGAAGGATGCAAAGGTCGGGTAGCCAAGCGACAGGGCTGGAGGCGGCCCCGGGTCAGGAGACGGGTCTGGAGGCAAAAAGCCCCGAAACCAGGGCAGGGCGGCCAGGCGCTCGAAACGCGGCAATGCATCCCATTCAACCGGATCCTGGATGAGATCCGTGAAGCGGTAATCCACGGTTGGCAGTCCCCAGCTATGGGGGTATCCAGTGGAACTAACTTGGATTGGAGCCATGCGGTGAGCCATGACTTCGATGACCGCGGACTGAAAGTAGCCCTCCTGGGCAACTAAGATGTCCAAGGAATCCTGTCGGATCAGTTGAACCACTTTTATTGGGTTGAAGCCACGGCAGTCCCGCCAATGGTCCGCGGTGGCTTTGAGGCGTTTCGTGTAGGAATCCACGATCTCGCCAACGTGGTAAAAGGTCACTTCCACCTGATGGTGGTCATGGGCCTCCAGCGCAAGCATGGAGCATTGGAGAGTGGCGTGGTTATGCCAATTCGCGGCAAGGTATCCGACCCGGATCCGATCGCCACCAGCTCTACCACCATGCTTGTCTAGAGCGGGTGGCGGCCCCTGATATTGCTTGGCCGCTCGAGCACTCAGATCACGTCCGAGGGCCATGTGGTCCTTTCGCAATGCCTCGACTGAAAGCCAGCAGCGGTAGTTGTGCATGAGCAGCCGGGAAGTTTCTGCAAAGGTATCGCAAGGGGCAATATGGCAAGCTTGTTCGGCGACGGCCAAGGCATCCTCAATGCGTCCGGCAAGATAGTGTGTTCGTGATAGTCCCAGCAAGGGCTCGACGCGGTCGGGGGCCAGATCGTGCGCTTTACGAAAAGCTTCTTCGGCTGCTTCCAAACGGCGTTCGGAGAACAGCAGCTTGCCCAGATTGAAATAAGGGTCGGGATTGTTGGGTTCCAAGATGGCCGCATTGCGAAAGCAGGGCTCTGCCTGGCGCATGCGTTGGGCCGCCAGATGGAGGGCGCCGAGACCATTCCAGGCGGGGCTGAAACTGGAATTTGTTTCGAGCGCGTCCTGTAGAGAGGCCAGCGCGTGAGGCTCATCCCCGCAAGCCCAGAAAGCCATGCCCATATTGGTGAGTGCCTGAACATGATTTGGATGCTGCGTGAGGTACCCCTGGTAGTTCTGAATGGCCTCCCGAAACAACCCACGCGCATGGAAATTCAGAGCCTGGGTCAGAAGGCTCTGGTTCGGATTGGGTCCAGGGAAGGAATTGCTAGGAAGGCTCAAAGTGGCGAATCGAAGAATTAAGCGATTATTGGGGCTGTTCCATATCCAGCTGTACAGAATCTAAAAGCATAGCGAAACTAAGTCTTACCCCTTTAGACTTGTCTCAATGATCATGACCAGTCAAATGCATGGAATGGCCTTTGTGGTGGCCTGCGATTCAGATTTTGAAAATCTTGACGGTCGGCTTTCACAGATCGCCAAGGGGGCAGGACCTTGCCAAGTGTTAGCGCTTGTGCCAGAAACTCTGCATGAAGAGCTGGGCCCCTGGCTGCGTGAACGCCACCCGGGGGTGCGGCAAGTGGACGTCAGGTCCGTTTCCATTACTCATGTCGCCAGGGCCCTGGCGTATCTGATCGATTTTCATGCTTTCGCGTTTGCCGGTGCCCGGAAGGCAGAAGGTCCGCTGGATCTCCGGTGGCTTCCCAAAGCCCCACGTGCTCTTGCACCCTGGCCTCCAGGCATCACCATTCCGGCGGATAACAGTGGGAGGTCTTTCATCCCGGTTGTCTCTTGGCTAGCCACACGAGAACTCCTTAAGGCAGTTGGGGAACACAGTGTTTCTGCAGCACCGGCGGATTTCGACGCTTTGGGCCGGGTCGCGGAAAGCCTTGATGATCAGTTTGGAAATGTCTTTTGGGGCAGCGCCGTGGCCGCAGGGGCAATGCAAGTGACGGAGTCAGAAGGCGATGAAAGCCGCAGGCGCCAGTTACGAGCGGAGCTTGCGGTCCAACCCAGGCCTCTGCATAAAGGGATGTCGGTGTGTGCGGTCATCCCCCATTTTCAATGTGAATCCTACCTTCCAAGAGCCATCCGTTCCTTGCTCCAGCAAACTCATGCCCCCGACGAGATTATTGTTTTGCATGATGGGCCGGAAGCCCCACCTTTAGACATCGTCCGAGCCTTTCCGGGAGTCACCCTATTGGCTTCGGTGGAAAATGTTGGGCCCTATCGTCTGGTGCAATCGCTCATCAATGCGACCAGATTTGATGCCTACATGTTGCAAGATGCTGACGATTTCAGCACCGTGGATCGTCTCTCCTCGACCCTTGATTATGGTGGGCGATACCAAGCTGAATTGGTCGGTACCCAGGAACTTAGATTATTTCTGGGCAATGAGCAAATCGCGATGGTCGCCTATCCGATACAGGCTCATCTGGCTTTGGCCATGACACCAGGGCGCCCCATTCTGCACCCCTCCAGCCTGATCTCTCGATCCCTGCTCGAGGCGATCGGGGGTTTTGCGATGGGCATGCGTTTTTCCGGTGATACCGAAATGCATTTCAGGGCTTTTCATGTGGCAAGAATGGTGAACTCACCGGTGTTTGGCTATGTTCGCCGCATCCGCCCCGGATCCCTCACGACCGCTCACGACACGGGAGTGGGCACAGTCAGCCGAAACAAGATCTGGGAGCAGACTGATGCGCGATATGCCTGCAACATGAAGGCCGCCCAGAAAAGAGAAATGCTGGACCTTGCCCCCATGTTCCCCGCCCCGGATATCCAGTTGCTTCATCTGGCAGGGCCGAAATTATTTTGATCAGGGCTATTCAGGGCTATGGAGATGGTGCCGAATATCACAAATCAGCTGACTTGCATGTATTCCTGGGGCATGGCTTCTATCTTAAAGCCGACGGTTCAAGGGCTGCCGGTACTTTCTGAATGGGCCCTGGGAACGTCCTTGCAGGGAGACCCGATCCCATGTATTCAGCTACAGCGACCCCCGTTCCT
This sequence comes from Holophagaceae bacterium, assembly GCA_025361125.1. GTDB lineage: Bacteria > Acidobacteriota > Holophagae > Holophagales > Holophagaceae > JANXPB01. Next base: position 18,244 of record JANYBM010000084.1, read on the forward strand.
GACTTTCTCGATTTGATCCCACCTGAGCGTCGTTCAGACCCGCATGCATTGCTTCAGATCCTCATCCAGATCCAGCACGCCTACCATCACGTTCCCCAAGAAGCGGCGAAGCGCCTCGCGGCTGAAATGGGGATTCCACTGGTGCGGGTGCAGGGGTTGCTGAGCTTCTACTCCTTTCTGAGCCCTCAGCCACAGGGTGAGTACGTTATCCATTTCAGCGACAACATTACAGATCAAATGTTTGGGAACCGTGAACTGGTGGCCCTGATGTGCCAGCGACTCGATGTGAACCTGGGGGAGACGCGTAAAGATGGCCGGGTAAGTGTGCACTTCACCTCCTGCACGGGGATGTGCGACCAGGGCCCCGCAGCTCTGGTGAATTACCTTCCAGTGACAAACCTGGATCGGGAGCGCATTGAACGGATCGCGGACCTTGTCAATGCCCAAATCCCACTCAAAGACTGGCCAGCCGAATTTTTCGTTGTGAAGAGCCAGATCCGACGCTCGGATGTGGTCTTTCGCAAGCCTATCGAACCTGGTGCAGGCATTCGCGCGAGCCTGGAGCGTGGTGGCGCCTTTCTTCCGGAATGGGCCGAGGACCTGGCTCCCAGTGACGCCCGGAGGCATCACCTGGAACGGGGTGGTGCCGAGACCTTAAAGGAAATCTATCACTCCGATCTGCGGGGTCGAGGGGGCGCTGGTTTCAAGACCGGCATCAAGTGGGAATCCGTCCGGGATGCCAAGGCGGGCGATCACTACGTGCTCTGCAACGCTGACGAAGGAGAACCAGGAACCTTCAAAGATCGGGTCCTGCTCACGGACTACGCGGATATGGTCTTCGAGGGCATGACCATCTGCGGACACGTGGTGGGTTCCAAGATCGGGATCCTATATCTTCGCCAAGAATATTGGTACATGAAGGAGCATCTCGAAAACGTGCTGAACTCCCGCCGGGAGGCTGCCCTGCTGGGGAAGGGGATCCTGGGTACTGACCTGGATTTCGACATCGAGCTGCAATTCGGCGCGGGCGCCTATATCTGCGGGATGGAGACCGCCATGATCAAGAGCATCGAGGGCCGGCGAGGGATTCCTCGCAGGCGTTGGCCGCTGCCGGTGCATCAGGGCTATCTGCGGTGTCCCACGGTGGTGAACAACGTTGAGACGTTCGCGGCGGCCACGGTCATCAGCGCCAAGGGAGGCGCCTGGTTCGCCCACAATGGTACGGGCCAGTCCACGGGTACCAAACTCTTTTGCGTATCTGGGGATTGTGAACGACCTGGGATCTACGAGTATCCATGGGGAGTCAGCGTTCATGAAGTCCTTCGGGATTGCGGTGCGCTTGATGCCCAGGGGGTTCAGGTGGGCGGCCCCAGCGGAACCATGATCAACACCCAGGAATTTGACCGTTCGGCTTGTTTCGAAGATCTGGTGGGCACCGGAACCCTCATGATTTTCGGCCCTCAACGGGACATGTTCGAAGTGGTGAAAAATTTTGCGCTTTTCTTCCAGCATGAAAGCTGTGGTCTTTGCACCCCATGCCGGTTGGGAACCACTTTGCTTGCCAACTACGTGCGGAAGTTCGAGCAAGGCTGTGGTTCCCCAGTGGATCTGGAGGAGCTGCGGAACATCTCAGGATTGATGAAGACCATGGCCCACTGCGGACTTGGGCAAACCGCGAACCACCATATCACCGAGAGCATCGAGAAGTTTCCGGCCATCTGGGCAAACCGGATGAAGACGACGGAGTTCGTTCCCGCCTTCGATCTGGACAGAGCCCTGGAAGAAGCGCGGGGCCTTACGGGTCGCAATGATTCTGAAGCCCACCTTGCACCTGTGGAGGCCTGAGCCATGACCAGCAGCTTTTTCCTCGACGGCAAGGAAATCCCATTCAAGGAAGGGCAGACCGTCCTACAAGCGGCGATGGGCGCAGGCCAATACATACCCCATCTCTGTTGGCGGCCGGAACTCGAACCCCACAGCTCCTGCCGGTTATGCATTGTCATCATCAGTGGCAAGCCTTTTTCCTCCTGTACCCAACCAGCTATGGAAGGGCAGAAGGTGGAGTGCAACACTCCAAAACTGAATGCCATGCGGCGGGCTGTCACTCAGCTTCTGTTCGTGGAGGGAAACCATTACTGTCCCTCTTGCGAGGAGAGTGGCAACTGCAAACTGCAGGCGACCGCGTACCACGTCGGGATGCAGGACAGTCACTTCCCCCACCAGTTCCCGATCAGGGAGCGGGATTCAAGCCATCCCCGGGTGAATCTCGATCGGGATCGCTGCATCCGCTGCGAAACCTGCGTCCGGGCTAGTCGTGAACTCGACGGCAAGAATGTTTTCGCCATACATGGGCGTGGCATCAAATCCAGATTGGCGGTGAATTCCCCCACGAGCCTATTGAAAGATAGTGGGATCTCTCCGGATGACATGGCCGTGAAACTTTGCCCGACGGGAGCGCTGACGGTGAAGCGGGTGGGGTTTGAATGGCCCATCGGGCAGCGGATCTATGACAAGGAATCCCTTGCCACGATTGAACTACGGGAATATGCGAACCAGGAGGCCGTTCATGGCTGAGAAACTCAAGGTTGCCACCTGCTCTCTGGCGGGCTGCTTTGGCTGCCATATGTCCCTCCTGGACATTGACGAACGGTTGCTGGACTTGTTGGAGGTGGTGGAGTTCGACCGCAGCCCCATCAATGACATCAAGCACATCAGCCAACCGGTGGACCTGGGCCTGATCGAAGGCGGTGTCTGCAATGCCGAGAATGTTCATGTCCTTCATGAATTCCGGAAGATGTGCAAGATCCTGGTGGCGGTGGGCGAATGCGGAATCACTGGTGGGCTTCCTTCCATGCGCAACAGCTTTACCCTGAAGGAGTGCCTGGAAGAGGCTTTCGTACGCGGTGTCGGGACCGAGAATGCTCATATTCCTGATGATCCGGAGATTCCTCTGCTCCTGGATAAAGTCCGCCCCCTCCACCACATCGTGAAGATTGATTACTTCCTTCCCGGGTGCCCACCCTCTGCGGACGCCCTCTGGTACTTCCTTACTGAACTCATGGCAGGCAACGATCCCAGCCTGCCCCAGGAACTCATCCACTTCGATTAAGCAACCCCCTCGGATTCCTAGGAATTTCCATGACCCCCATCGCGAACATGCAACTTGAAACCGCCATTCATCCTGAAGGCCTCAAACGCGTGGTCATCGAGCCGATCACCCGTGTGGAGGGCCACGGGAAAATCACTCTGCTCATGGATGAACAGAATCAGGTGAAGCAGGCCAGGCTCCACATTGTCGAATTCCGGGGCTTCGAAAAGTTCATCCAGGGACGCCCCTACTGGGAAATCCCGGTGTTGGTGCAGCGCCTTTGCGGCATCTGCCCCGTCAGCCACCACCTGGCCGCCGCCAAGGCCATGGACATGCTCGTAGGCGCCCGCAAGCTCACTCCCACCGCTGAGAAGCTGCGCCGCCTGCTCCACTACGGCCAGACGCTGCAGAGCCACGCCCTGCATTTTTTCCACTTGGCCAGTCCTGATCTGCTTTTCGGGTTTGATGCGGAAGTGGCCAAGCGCAACATCATCGGCGTTATCCAGGCCCATCCGGCCATCGCAGTCCAGGGCGTGATGCTGCGCAAGTATGGACAAGAGGTCATCCGGGTACTGTCGGGTAAGCGTGTGCACGGGAATTTTGCGATTCCTGGCGGAGTGAACAAGAAACTCACCAAAGAGGATCGGGACTACCTGATGAAGGATCTTGACCAGGTGCTCGAATGGTCGAAGGGCGCCGTGGATATCGCCCGAGGGATCTACACAGGGAACCTGGCAGAAAACGCATCCTTCGGAGCCTTTCGATCCAATTATTTGAGCCTGACAGCACCGGACGGGAGTTTCGAACTCTACGACGGAGGACTCAGGGCCACGGATGCCAACGGCCAACGCATTTTTGACCAGGTGAACAATGACCACTACCTGCGCCATATCCACGAGGAAGTTAAATCCTGGTCCTATATGAAATTCCCGTTCATCGTGGCTCTGGGCAACGATGATGGCTGGTACCGGGTGGGTCCCCTCGCCCGCATCAACAACGCGGATCGCATGCCGACACCCCTGGCGGAAGAGGAGCGACGGCGTTTCGCGGCCATGGGAGAAGGTGGACCCGTACATGCCACCCTGGCCTACCATTGGGCTCGAATGATCGAGATGCTCTATGCGGCTGAAGCCATTCGTGACTTGCTCGATGATCCCGATATTTACGGCGATGATCTTCTGACCCAGGGTGAAAGGGCCTTGGAAGGCGTCGGCGTCATTGAAGCTCCGCGTGGAACCCTGTTCCATCATTACGTGGTGGATGAAACCGACTCCGTCGTCAAGGCCAACCTCATTGTGGCTACCACAAACAACAACACGGCCATGAACGTGGCGGTGCGGGAGGTCGCGGCCCATTACCTGGACGGGCAGGAGCTCACCGAGGGATTGCTCAACCACCTCGAAGTGGCCATCCGCGCCTATGATCCTTGTCTTTCCTGCGCCACCCACGCCCTTGGGAAAATGCCCCTAGAGGTGGAATTGCTTGCTGCGAATGGAAACCTGGTGGATCGGCTGGTCAGGAACGCGGACGGCCATTGCGAGGAAAAGTGAAGCCCACTGCAACCCCCACGAGTGTGCCCCGCATCATCATCATGGGTTGCGGCAACCCCAGCCGGGGTGACGATGCTTTAGGGTCGGTGCTCCTGGAAAGAGTGGGGCACTGGCTTCACTTGCACCCCGACAGGCCCGTGGTGGCGGTGGAGGACTTCCAGTTCCAGGTGGAGCATTCCTTGGATCTGGAAGACCGGGAGCTAGCCCTCTTTGTGGATGCAACGACCTCTGGTCCGGATCCTTTCACCCTTACGCGAATCCAGCCACTGGAGGATTCTAGTTTCTCGACCCATGCCATCTCTCCCCAGGCCGTGCTGCATGCCTTCCTGACCCTGGGCCATACCAAGCCGCCACCCTCATTCGTCCTGGCTGTCCGGGGGCATTCCTTCGAACTCGGAGAGGGCCTGAGCCCCAAGGCTCTGAGCAATCTGCAGGCCAGCTGGAATCTGCTTGAACAACTCCTGGAGGCACCCAGCCTTGAATATTGGGAAGGCCGTTGCACCTAAGGTTTTCAGTGCATGGCCTTCTTCTGTGCCTGGATCAAGGTGTCCAGGGATTGCAGAAATTTTGAGCGGTCTTTGGCTTCGAAGGGCGCCGGTCCGCCGCTGACCATGCCCATGTCGCGCAGCTGGGCCATGAGTTCCCGGGTGGCCAAGGCGTCACCCATGGCGTCGTCGGTGAACACTTTGCCCCTGGAATCCAGCACCCGCGCGCCTTTGGCGAGGCAGCGCGCGGCCAGGGGAAGATCCGACGTGATGGCGATGTCGGTGCTGGTGACGCGCTCGGCGATCCAGTCATCGGCCACGTCGAGCTGGCCCCCCCGCACGACCACCATCTCGAAGAGCGGATCCCGGGGGATGCGCAGGCTGGAGTTGGCGACGAGATGGACTTTCAGCCCGTAGCGCTTGGCGACGCGGAAGATCTCATCCTTGACCGGGCAGGCGTCTCCATCCACATAGAGCTCAATCAAGATTTTCCCCCATTTTGAGTGTGGACATCCACCGCACGAGCCAAGCCAGCCAGGATGGCTTCTAGGGTCACCGCCAGAGCCGGGTCAACAATTTCGCCATTCGACTTCACGCGGCTTCGGCCAAAGGGGATGGGCTGGGAAATCGCCGGGACGATGTCGGCCGACATGACCGCAAGGGTTTGGGTCAGCCAGGCCAGCGCCTTCTCGCCGCCTGAAGCTGCGGGCGAACTGCTGAGGGCAGCCACGGGTTTGTCCACGAATTCCCCGGTCGCCACGGTCCATTCCAAAGCGTTCTTCAAAATGCCCGGCATGCCGTGGGCGTATTCCGGCGTGCAGATGATGATGCCCCCCGCTGCCCGGACCTGGTCCCGGAAGGCCTGGACTGAATCCGGTGCTTCTTCGGGCTCCAGACCCGGATCGAAGGGCGGTAATTCCGCCAGACCAGCGTACAAGGTGACATGGAGTCCCGGCGGCGCGAGGGCTTGGATCGCCCGTAAAAGGGCTGTATTGGAAGATTCAGAGCGCAGGCTGCCGGATACGGCGAGGAAGTTCATAGAAGACATCCGAGTGGAACAAATGGCACCTGATTTTGGGTCGAACAAGGGTTAGACGCCGCAGCCCACGCGGGCCACCTCAATAGGCGGAAAGCTTGGGTACCCTTGGGAACAAATTGGGAGTCGTCATGTTAGCATTTTTAGGTTTAACGGTATTTTCATGAAATATTTAATTTCATTATTTTCTATATTTAGAATCATTTTAGAAGGGTCTCAGGACAGGTCACCACCGGAAATGGCCTTCATAGCTTCACTTTGCAGGGAACCCGTCTGGAGCGGAAATAACGGACAAGTAATGGCACAAGAATCATTGCGGCGAGAACGACAAGAATGGTCCTATTTGGATCTCGAAGGTAAGAGTTCAGGCGCAAGGTCGTGAGGGCAATGACGGTGTAATAGAGCATGTCGCCGGTAATCGCAAAGGTCCAGCCAGCTATGAATCCGTGTCCAGCCGCGTGCGCCGTGGCGCGCCCTGTGATCGGATCCACGCCGAAGGCAATCATCACGAGCGTGAATGGACCCACACCTGTGCCACTGAAATAACCCGCGCTGCGAGCTATGGCTATTTTCATCGCGTCGCTCAGACGAGCTAGAAATGGCACTTTTCGCCCCAAGGCAACCAGAAACCGAAGCAGCGGTTCAAAGGCCAGGGCAAGGATCAGATCTGAAACAAAGTAGAGCCCGGCCGTTACGGGCCAGTGCAAACCATTGGTACGGGCAAGTAATACCCCAGCGGGGATTCCGCCCCCGACTGGAATGAGGAAGAGCATCAGTACGGGGAGCATGGTGGATTTTAACCGGAATGAGTCGAATGATTGCCGAGACAAAGGATGAACGGTCCCAGAAATTTCGGGCTACATAACGATGAATTCGACTATCTACCTCGCTACCTCGGCCAGAGCCATCCAAATGTCCCTGCTGTCAGCAGCGCATAAATGACCGCATCCACCAGTTCTTTGATGACTGCGCTCCAGGGGCGGCCCATCCAGATGGCTCCCGGGATGGCACCAAGGCCGTACGCCATGAAGGCGGCGCTACCCACGACCCGGAACACGGTCAGGTAGTGGGTCTTCATCGGGAGCGTGACGTAGCCGATGTAGCCCGCAAATAGGGCGACCACCGTGGTGAACAGGAACCAGGAGATCAGCGAAGACCCCATGCCCGGTACGCCGTTGGGCCTGAGCAGGATGAAGCCGAGGGGACCATCCACGTACTTCTTCTTCATCTCCTCGCTGCCCATGTCCTTCATGTCCGAGCAGTAGGGCAGGACGTATTGACCGGGCGCGGGGTTGTCCTTGCGTATGGCTTCCCTCACTTCGTCTTCGTTGGCCAATTTGTGGTATTCGGAATTGTGGTACTTGAACACCATATGGATGAGGCTACTGGCGATGAAGACGAAGACCGCAGAAAGCAGGATGGGCAGCCATAGGCTTGCAAGCGAGAACATGAAACCTCCGGGAGACGAGTTTCAGAGTGATTGGGTTGGAAATGGACGCCCAGCTTAGCGCTGCCTGGTTTGGTGTCAAGTGTGAACGCAGCCCGCAGTGGCAGCGGGGTGTGATTTTCGGATGATATCCTTGCCTTCGGAGACGAAGGGCCATGCACCCAACAAAGCCTCATGAAGCCTAGATCGAGGGCAAAGTCGGCGCCCGTTGATGGCATCGCGCAAAAGCCAGGACTGCATCCACGCAATCCCCATCGCCATGGCTATGACTTCGATCAGCTCATCGCCGGCAGTCCTGAGCTTGGGCTTTTCGTAAAGCCCAATGCTTACGGTGATGCCTCCATTGACTACTCGGATCCGGTCGCCGTGAAGTCGCTGAATCGGGCGCTATTGAAGTGTGTCCACGGCATCGAGCATTGGGAGCTACCGTCCGGTTACCTTTGTCCGCCAGTTCCCGGTCGCGCGGATTATCTGCATTATTTGGCGGACTTGTTGGCCGAAGACAAGGGTGGTGAGATCCCGCGGGGTGTGCAAGTGCGCGTGCTTGATATCGGAGTGGGCGCCAACGCCATTTATCCCTTGGTGGGCCATGCCACCTTCGGTTGGGGTTTTCTGGGCTCTGATATTGAGGCAAAGGCCTTGGCAGCGGCGTGGCAGATCGTGGAGGCGAACGGGCTAGTGAGAGCTATCGAGTTGCGGCGGCAGACGCAGCCAGCGATATTCCGCGGCCTATTTAAGGACGGTGAAACGTTCGATCTCACCATGTGCAACCCACCCTTTCATGCTTCCCGGGAAGAGTCTCAGGAGGGTTCTCGACGGAAATGGACGAACCTGGGCAAGGGGAATTCCACAAAGGCCACGCCCGCCCTGAATTTCGGAGGGCAGGATGGGGAATTATGGTGCGAGGGCGGTGAAGCGGGTTTCGTTCGCCGCATGGTCGAGGAAAGCTCAGAGATCCCTATGCGATGTCTCTGGTTCACCACACTCCTGTCAAAGTCATCCAATTTGCCAGGCGTCCTCCGTACCCTTAAGCAAGCGCATGTGAAGTCCAAGCGCATTCTCCCCATGGCACAAGGACAGAAACAGAGCCGAATCGTGGCCTGGACCTTTTGCACTCCGACAATGCGCGAACGCTGGGCTAAAGAGCGATGGAGCAGCTAAGCACTGCGAGGGTCGACTGATCTCCGCAGTGCTGCAGGAGGCGGGCGCTATTTGCTAGTGGCTTTGGTGGGGACGTAATGCCCTGGGCAGCGATGATCGGGTCCGGGCTCGAGTCCAAAAGCAAGGATGGGCGGCTGTCCGCCCTGGAACTCGGCCTTGACGCCCCATTGATGTTGGCGGTTCACGCTGTCGGGAGCCAGGTGCGCGATATCCACGAACTCATCCACATGGGTCGGGAAGGGCGCCATGAACGTCTTGTCGCCGGGAGTGGTGCTATCCGTGGTGCACCAGACATGGTAGGAAGTGATTCCAGCAGGATTATCTATCATGATGTGGACGCGCACCTTGAGACCGGCTGCACACTCCACGCTGACAACCTTCGCGACGGCTTTGCTGGGGGGCTGAGGCGTCGTGCTGGCTTTGCATTTAAGCCGATATTTGAAGGAAAACTGGTTGTTGGCCTCATTGGATTCCGCAACAAGGTTGCCATCATCCAGAGAAAGTGTCAGAGCGTGGGAGCCCTCGAGCAGATAGGGTTGGGTGGTGACCGATTTGGATTCGCCCACGTTTAGGTGCCGAGCCGTATTGATGGCCACGTCGCCCCCATCCACTTTCAACTTGTTGGTGTAGTTCGGGCTAGTGGGGGCCGCGCCGATGTTCACTTCATCGTAGGTAGCATTGAAGGCGCACCTACCGTTGGCTGATGCACCCGGCAGGGGCGCGACGTCCGAAAGGTCCACGAAACCGCCCCATGGAACGAACTTGCCACCAGCTCCACCAACGGCGCCTCCGATGATGATGCCGCCCTTGCGGCTGGTGATGTCCGGCTTGCCTTGGCCTGGGCGTGGATTCCGGTTGGTGAGCTCGGGGTTCTGCGCCATGAGGGCTGCGCTTGCCACGAACAACAGGGTGAATACCCCAAAACGGATTGTTTTATTCATATCGCACTCCTAACAAAGAGGTTGTTGGAAAAGAAACCGGAAACTAGTTTTTGACGATTTGAAAGCAATGAATGGGGGTTGCGGTCTTGAGTGAATTCCTTCTTGATCACAGGATCACTGAATCACTTTGCTGAAACTTCAACGGTTGGAATAAAATGAGCCACTGGCTCCACATCCGATAGCATCAACACGAATGCCAGGGGATCACTGCCTCGATTCATGAAGTTCCTCCAATTCGTTGGTTATGTACTAAAAAATGCATGGGAAAAAATTATAAGAAGTTTGTTTATCGATTTTAGGATAGGTGAACACGAGGTGTGAGGAATTCTTGGTCGAAATCCTATCCACGTCAATAGGAATTTTGGAACTTATCTTTCCAAATGGGGCAAAATTTTCCACAGCATTGCTAAGCAAAAGAATGGAGATTTGCAGGTGGATCCATTTCGCCCTGTTTCGGCCAAAGCGATTTTAGTGCATCATTCACCCAACTATTCAAACTTGACTGTCCATCTTGGGCTTGGCCCTACCGCACCTGAGCTCCAAGTCTTCTATCCCATTTCCCAGGAGGATATATGAGATCAAACCCCTTCACGTCGGCTTTCGCGATGCTGCTTTTATCTGCATCGTTCCCACAGGTTTCCATGGCGAAAGCCGCCCAGGAGACCCCCAAGGCACCCGAGTCGGATTGCCTGACGGAAAACGCCAATCTAAAAAACAAGATGCAGTTTTTCGTCTGCCTCAATGCGAAACGTGAGTACTGCCAGGATCAGCTACTCAAACTCCAAACGGAATGTCCACAAGGTTCAGCCAAATACAGCGGAGCCTACAACAAATATTTGGCGGTGAAAAACAAGGCCAACCAACTCTTGGACATGGTTGTCGCCGAAATGAAATATCACGACAAGACTCCCCAGGAGAAATTCAAGCAACTCATGAAAGAGGTCAATGATAGTACTCAGGAATTCGATCGATACGTGCTCGGGACAACGTGCGAAGGCGGAAGCAACCGCTTCCTGCCGCTTCTGATTCCGATCATTACGGCGGCCTTGTTGGACCGAAGCCGCACCTTGATTGATGGGTGGCTCTCTGGCAACCAGAACATGAAAGAACAACGCGCCGCCGAACTAACCTCGCAGCGTTGGAGGTCGCCCAGTGAATTTGGTGCTCCGGCCCCGGTGGCGGCTATGCCAGTAGTTCCGCCCCCCGCGGATCCTGCCGCCCCGCCACCGGGGAATTGAGCTTGATCAGGAAGTGGGGTTTCACCATGAATTCTAGTCAGCCAATACCAGTTGTAGGTAGAAAGCGGCGCTTCGGTTGGATGGCTTGTTACTCTTATTTTTCCTGCCTCTTACTGTGCTTAGGTCCGATGGCCTTCGCGCAAGATCTATTGAAAACTTCTATTCCCTTGAAGGTATTTGAGGGGTCCGAGGTCATTCAACAGTTCGTTGTTGCTGAAAATGGTGATGCGGGTCTCATCCTTCAGCAAAATGGCGTAATTCGCGCAGTGGATTTTCTGACCCAGCAGACGACGACGAAATGGGAACCATTGCACGGCAGCGTCAGAGCCATGGCGATCTCCAAGCCAGGCGACCAGGCCTCAAGGTTGGTCGTCATCGCCACAGAGCGAGTGCTCTGGTCAAGCAAAACGGACAAGGCTGAAAAGGCTGGTACCTTCCAAAAATTATGGGAGACCAAAGGGAGCATTTATACCATTGCGGTTTCGCCCAGCTCGGATCTCATTGCGGTGACCACCTCGGACGGTTTTTATATTTTAAACCCCTTAACAGGAGCCGCTGTCTTTTCCAATACCGAGGCCAGTTGCCCTGTGGCGAGCTTTGCACCCGATGGAAGAACCCTGGCTGTAGGCATGGGTAAAAAAATTCTGATCTATCGGGTACCAAGCTTTACGAAGAAACATGCATGGCCGATGGATTTCTCACCACACACACTTGCCTTCGCAGCCAACTCTCTGTTCATTGCGATTGGGGGTGATCGAGACATCATCCTGATCAAAGACGTGGAGGGGAAAACGGTCAAGACGCTAAAACTTGACGCCTCAGCCCAGGATGGTTCTGTTTTGTGTTTTGCCGCTGATTCCCCTGACCTGTTTGTCAGTACTGACCGCCGTCTGATCTCGTTCACCGGCCTAGATAAAGAAAAATCAATTTCGAAGATTCTCAAGGTCAAAGACCGGATCTTATCCATGGCCTATTCAAAAGCCACGGAAGCCCTCTTCACGGTTATGGAAGGGAACCAGGCCTTGAGTAAATGGGGTGTTGCAAGGTCGGAATCCAGTTTTGGGGCCTCACTAGCGGTAGCCCGCATTGATTCCGATGCAGTTCCCCCTTCAATAACCCTTTTAAGTCCGATTGGAGATGCGCCGATCAAGAATGGGACCGTCCTAGTCACCTTCAAAGTAAGCTCTCCCTTCAATCAACCAATATCCCAAGTGAGGATCCTCGTGGATGGCAAGCCCGCGCGATTCACTGCGGGTACCGTGGCTCAACTCTCGATAGCCCAACCCATCGAAGGCACCTTAAGCGGAACTTTTCTCGATGGCCAGGAATATACCTATCAAGTTGCCTGTGCTGATAGGGATGCCACGCTGCTGGTTCAAGTGGAAGGCCAATCTGGTACCAGCGCCCCGGTGGTGGTGAAGGTTCAAAAGCCGGAGGTCATTCAAGCGCAGCCCAAACTTAGCTCGAAGATACTTCCACCGATCCTCACCCTGGCGTTGGAAGCGCAAGGGGTTGACGGCACAAATTTAAACTCCCCGAATCTGAAAGCGGATTTGCAAGTACGAGTCCATAGTCCGTCGGACCAGCCGGTACTCCTGGTCAGGATCTTGGTCGATGGCGTTCCCATCATGGCAAGCGGCACGGTTGGTTCCAACGGAATGCCCTTCAATCCCGCAATGGGATATAGCAATGGTGAGACTTACCGGTTTCCAGTGCGCTTGCCCCGCCCTGACAGTACCGTGGTGGTGTTTGCCGAGACAGCCTATGCCGAGAGTGAACCCGCTGTAACAAAACTCGGATGGAAAGCCCATGTGGCTTCCGCATCACCGACGGCGAAAGGCTCGGAATCAGTGGCTGCGGATACTCTATCCTCCGGTGGCATTCCTTCCTCCAATGAGGCTGAAGCCTTCAAGACAGAGGAGGCACCTCTTACCCGGAAGGCAGATGCTACTTCTGATAGCGATGCGATCAGGATCTTGGGTCGAACGCGACAGGAGACAACCGTGCCACTGGAGGTGGATGCCAAAGGCAGGCTGCGTTGGCAAAGTCCAAAGGTTGATGGCAAATTAAAACCGACCCTTCGGCAACCCCTCGAAACTGCGCCACTCAGTGTCCAAATCCTCTCCCCTGCCAATGGCACCTCAACCAAGGAAAAGGTGGTCGTACTCTCGGTTAAGGTCGGGGCAGCAACTGGACATGAGATCACCAAGCTTCAGGTTTTGGTAGATGGGGTTCCGGTGGAAACCACCCCCACTGCAGCGAATGGCGTGGCTCTGAGTGGGCTTCCTACCAATGGGCAAGTGATCCGATACCAGCTGACACTGCCGGCTGAAGACTGCCAGGTCACGGTGCTGGCAGAGAGCGCCACCGGCAATAGCAGGCCCGCGACGATTCGTATTCTTCGGGGTGGGAAGGGGAGTTCCGCAAGCCCGACGAGAGCTGTCGGACTACTGGCCGCCAAGAGCAGGATGATTAAGCCCCTGGTTACCATCATGGATCCCCCACAAGAGTCAGTGGTAAAGAGCAACACGGTGCGGGTTGGAGTCCGGGTAAGCGTTCAGCCTGGCCAGGCGGCTCCGACGATCAGGATGCTGGTTGACGCGCAGGATGCAAAAGCTGACCGGGCTCCAGAGAAGGTCGGTGAAACTCCTCCTCAGAATCCGACCGCGGATAGGGGTGGCGCAGAGGAGATTCAGTATTTTACGGTGGCCATTCCCAGCAAAGATTGCACCGTCATGGCCTATGCTGAAACGCCTTACGCAACCAGCGATCCGGCGTTGCTCAAGCTACGGTGGGACCGATCAGGGTTGTCAACGCCTTCAACCGGGCTACCAACTCTCTACCTCTTGGCGGTGGGCGTCAGTAAATACAAGGACAAAAGCTATTCCCTGAGTTATCCGGCCAAGGACGCCAAAGATTTCGCGGAAGCCATGAAGGCTCAGAAAGGCAAGTTGTACAAAGATGTCGTTATGAAAGTCCACACGGATGAATCCGCGACCCGGGACAACATAATGGATGACTTGGAATGGATCCAAAGGCAGGCCACTCAACAAGACATGGTCATTGTTTTCTTTGCCGGACATGGCATCAATGACACGATCACCGGCAACTATTATTTTCTGCCACAAGACGCCAACATGGAGGCGGTCAAACGCACCATGATTCCAGGTTCAGAGATCCACTCAACTCTCGCGCGTCTTACGGGTACGCGACTTCTCTTCTTGGATACCTGCCACGCGGGAAACATCACGGGAACAGCGTCTCGTGGGGTTCCGGACATGCGGCAGTTTCTTCAGGATTTGAAAGACGGTGGTCAGGGCTTAGTGGTCATGACATCGTCTCGACCGGGGCAGAAGTCTCAGGAGCATCCTTCCTGGAAAAACGGGGCTTTCACCAAGGCCCTGGTGGAAGGTTTGAAGGGTAAAGCACAACGAGACAAACTGGGGTTTGTGACCTTCACGGCGCTGGATGCCTACATCACTCAAAGAGTGAAGGAACTTACCAATGGAACCCAGGCCCCGACCACCCAGAAGGGCACGGAGGTTTCAGATTTCCCCATCGCGCTCGTGCCATATTAATTAAACAAATTCAATCATTGCCAGAGCCTTATCGCAAGGGTCCAAGCCTGCCAAAGGATCCTCACGATGTTGGGTTTCCCGTGGTAAACTGCGGGAAATTCATATCCACCTGTGGTGGTAGCTGTGGTGCGGAGGGACCATCATATTCCCTGATTCATATGTAGTCGTGATCCACGCACCAGGCTTGGAGCCAAAAAGGCTGGAGATATCCCATGACCGCACCGTTATCGGGAGGGTGAGTGGGGATATCGTGCTTCCCGATCCCCTCTGCTCTCTGACCCATGCGGAAATTCTATTTGATGGGAAAGCAGTGCGTTTAAAGGATCTCGGAAGCACCAATGGCACTTTTCAGAATGGCCAACGAGTGACCGAATTGCTCTGGAAAATAGGTACGAGCATTGAGATCGGGGGACATCGGCTGGAGTTCACGGAGATCCTACCAGCCACGATGGGGCCAGGTGGGACCATTGTAGCCGCCAACATCGAAGCGATGACCGCTTTGCCTGTTCAATTTTATGTCCTGGTCATCTACCCACCGGACAAGCCGCCCGCCACGAAAAAGTTTTTCCAGGCCAGGTCGGTGGTGGGGCGCAAAGAGGGTGACATTGTATTGGCGGACCACGGGTGCTCTTCCACCCATGCGGAAATCCTTTTCGATGGAAATACCGTCAACATTCGCGATCTGGGAAGCACAAATGGTACCTGGTGCAATGGCGAACGTATTACCGAAATGAAATGGAACCCAGGGGTCACGCTGAAAATCGGGGGCCACAAGATTGAGTTGAAAGAGATCCACGCCGCGGTGGTACCCAAGGCCGCCGAGCCGATCATCAGCGATTTCAAACCGGAAAACGCAACTAATTCCCCTGAGCCAGTTTCTGCCATTAAATCATCCAAAATTCCCCTGGTGGCAGCTTTGCTCCTGGCGCTCGGCGTCTTTGGTGTGGGGGGGTGGGGACTTGCAAGAATTCTGGGTTTCGATCTTGGGGTAGGCGCGGACAGTCGTCCTCAGGTATCTGAATCCCGCGAAGCCACGGTGCAGTTTGTCTGGTTTTCCGGCCAGGCTGGCCCCACTGCAACCGGGGGCGTGGCCCCGGCACGCATTCGTGTGGGGCCAAATAAAACAGGCATCGTTTCTGTGGGTGTCTCGGAGGAATTTTCCGGCGGCGGCGGCAACCAATGGCGTACCGCCATCTGGCTTGCAGCCTTTAATGCAACTCGCGCGGTCGGGGCTTCCCTTGGCGATTACGAATTCAATGTTCACGTGGGCGGGCACACGGATGGCCCCTCGGCCGGAATGCTTACCACCTCGGTCATGCTCGCCTTGCTGCGCGGAAAAGATATTCGACCGGGTACAACCATGACAGGAACCATAAATCCCGATGGGACCGCCGGTCCAGTGGGAGGGATTGTTCAAAAAATGGAAGGTGCGAAGCTCGCGGGCCTCAAACGATTTGGTTTTCCCATCGGCTGCCGCAATCACAAAGATCTTAGAACCGGGCAGGATGTAGACCTGATGGAGGTGGGAAAGCGCCTGGGTCTTGAAGTCAAAGAGATTGGGGATATCAACGAGGGTTACGAATTCCTGACCAATGACAAGCTCCCCCGCACTGAATCAATCGCCGAATCGGAGATGGAGCCTAGTCAACAGACTCAAGTTCAGCTTAGGGCCAAGCTCATGGTCTGGAAATCCCACATTGAACGTGAAGAGTCAAAATTGAAAAAGGAAGCCAAAGAGACCGGAGTACCACCCCAGGTTTACGGACCATTATTGGCCGATGCCAACAAGGCCTTTGAATCGGCGAAACGAGACGAACGCAACGGCTTCCTGATGTCGGCGCTGCAAGGATATGTGCAGACGGCCTTTTCATTTGCTGTGGCCACCAGGGTAACCACTGCCTATGCCTATATGATCAAGAGTGATGAAGCAGGTCTCATCGAATCCCTCCAGTCTGATGCGGCGGTGAAGGGAGAAATCGAAGCCTTCGGCCAGGAACTGGAAGTCAAGGCACTGGCAAAAACGCGAGGCGGGCAGGTGAACACCACTCATGCCTTCACGACCTATGTGAAGGCCCGGGCTTCTGCCCTGATCGCCGATGATTTCCTGACAGCCTCCATAAGCATTCTCAAGGACATCAAGGCACGCAAAATTCAGTTGAAGCAGGAGACCCTGGGGACCCTCATGACGCGCATCACCCTCCCCATGCGTTTTTTCGAAATGTCCAGGATCTATCTTGAGTACGCAAAGGATCTTCAAGATCTGATCGCTGAGGAGGGCGATGCTAAGCCTCTTAGCGGCGTATCGGTGAATCGCGCCGTAACCTGCTATGCATCTGGATCAGCCGCTGTTTTGGCCTATTTCGACGCCCTCATTACTGATGAGGTGGCGAAAGGTAAAGGACTGACCCTGGAGGAAGCCCAGGCCCAAATCGCCACGCGGGAAATGGATTATTATTTGGCCCGCAAAGCGAAGCTGCTTTCGGAGTACACGGGCAAAAATGGCTTGAACGACGGTGTGAAACTCATGCGTCTCGCGGCGGCGAGCTATGCTTTTCTTGATGGCGCCAAGCTCGTGAACAAATGGTATTCCCTTGGTGGAAGCTACGACGCCAATGGTGGCGTGGTCCTCGAAAATCGCCGGGCCCTCACCGCTCAATTGGAATTGGCCCGTCGCAATGCCCGAGAGGCTGCGGCGAGAGCCAAGGAATCCGTAGGTTTTGTTCCCACGCCCGCACGCCTGGCTTACCAAGTGGCGGGTGCTCGTCGTGAGGGCAATGACAGCGAAAAACTTACTGCCCTTGCCTCATATTGGCAGGCAACGTTCTGGAGTGAATTGGCGGCCTCGACGGTCAAATAGTAGGGCTGGCTGATTGCTTTGTCATTTTGGAAACCGTTGAATGGCGGGCCCGGAAATTGTGGCATTTGGTACAGTCCGGAACGGATCCAATCGCCCGTTCGAGGTGAGGCGTAAACTCGAGTTTCCCCCACAGGGTTTTCAAACCTGTGGACACTCGCCACTTCAAGGAGACTGCTATGGATTTCAAGAACAGTAAGAGCGCTAAAAACCTGCTCAAGGCTTTTGCGGGTGAGAGCCAAGCCCGAAATCGATATACCTTCGCGGCGGGCATCGCCCGCAAAGAGGGTCTGGAACATGTGGCGGCTATCTTTGAAGAGACTGCCGCCAATGAAGTGGAGCACGCCAAGCTCTTCTACAAGCATTTGGCCAGCTTGGCGCCGGGGACCCTGGAGATCACCGCTGGCTACCCCGTGGTGGCCGGGGATACCGCCGCCCAACTCCAGGCCGCCGTTAATGGCGAAAACGAGGAGTGGACGGCGCTATATCCTGAATTCGCCAGGATCGCCCGTGAGGAGGGTTTCCCCGAAGTCGCCAAGACGTTCGAATGGGTCTCCAAGGTGGAGAAAGAACATGAAGCCCGCTTCAAGCGGTTGCTTGACCATGTGGTGAACGGTACGGTTTTCCAGCGGGGCGAAAAAATTTACTGGCGCTGCCGCAATTGCGGCCACATCCACGAAGGCACTGTTGCGCCCAAGCTCTGCCCCGTCTGCCTGCATGCCCAGGCCTTCTTCGAACCTGTCGGTGAGAATTTCTGATTGCCATAGCGCCGTTGATATATTGATCGGGTACTCGTCTGCTGAATCAAAGCCGACTACCCATAACGAAAGGTTTGGGTCATCCCGGCCCCATAGAAATAGTTACTTTTCCAGGTGAAGGGTTGACCAGGATCACACCCAACAGAGAGTGAATTCTGGCCATCCTTGTAAGGGGTAGATCTGCCTACCAGATAGAACCTTGCGCCCTGATCTTCCTCTTTCAACCAGGAGGTTCCGTGAATCCGCAAACCATGCCGATTGATACTGGCAACACTGCCTTCATGCTGCTCTGTTGCAGTCTGGTCATGCTCATGACCCCTGGCCTCGCCTTCTTCTATGGCGGTCTGGTGGGCCGCAAGAACGTGCTGGCCATCATGATTCAGAGCTTTGTCAGTCTCGGCTGGACGACGGTGATCTGGTTCGCCTTCGGCTATTCCATGTGCTTCGGCCCCTCCTGGCACGGCATCATCGGGAACCCTTTTCATTACGCTTTTCTCAGCAACATCAACCTGGCCAGCATGTTCACTTTAGGCGGGTCCACAGCGGGCATTCCGTTGATCGTGCATGTCGCGTACCAGATGATGTTCGCGATCATCACGCCTGCCCTCATCACCGGCGCGTTCGCGAACCGGGTGACCTTCAAGGCCTATATGCTCTTCTTGACGGGATGGTTGATCTTCGTATACTTCCCGTTCTGCCACATGGTCTGGCATCCTGATGGCATTCTTGCCAAATGGGGCGTGTTGGATTTCGCCGGTGGAATCGTGGTGCATAACACCGCCGGCTTCGCGGCCCTGGCCTCGATCCTCTACATCGGCAAGCGCAAGGTCGTCGAGAATGAACCCCACAGCATTCCTCTCATCGCGTTGGGCACCGGCCTGCTCTGGTTCGGCTGGTACGGCTTCAACGCTGGATCTGAATTCCGCGTGGATTCCATCACCGCCTCCGCCTTCCTGAACACGGATATCGCCGCTTCCTTCGCCGCGGCCACCTGGCTCTTTGTCGAGTGGTCGAATGCCAAGCAGCCCAAGTTCGTGGGCCTGCTCACGGGCGCTGTCGCGGGCCTCGCCACAATCACTCCGGCGGCCGGGTTTGTGTCTCCGGCCGTGGCCGCCCTTATCGGCATCCTGGCGGGCGTGATCTGCTACTACGCGGTGGCCCTCAAGAACAAGTTGGGCTGGGATGATGCGCTGGATGTCTGGGGCGTGCATGGCGTGGGCGGTCTGATCGGCGTGGTCTTCCTCGGCATCTTCGGCTCCACTTTGTGGAATCCAAATGGTGCCAATGGCCTGATCCACGGGGGTGTCGGATTCTTCGGCAAACAGCTCGGTGCCGTGCTCCTGTCCTCTGTGTGGGCATTCACCTTCACTTACGGCATGCTCTGGATCATTGACTGCCTTACTCCGGTCAGGGTGGAAGAATCAGACGAGTCAAGGGGACTGGATGCGGGTCTTCATGGTGAAGAAGCCTACCCGCAAGGGCTCTGATTTGACCGTCTGGCCATTTCCGGTGAGCAATTGATGCGTGGCGGAACATGGGAGTAAATTCCTAATTCCAGGGCGAGCGTTTTCATGCGATTTTCGATCAGGTTTTCACTCGCTGCCAGTTTCGGCGCGGCGCTTATGGCGCAGGCTACGACTCCTGGGCTGACTATGCCGACCCTAAAATGGAGAGGGTCCATCTGGGCTTCAGCCGTCACCCAAAACCAAGAAAGCATCGACGGTTCCCTGGTCTTCCGCCCCATCGAAGCGGGTCAAAGCCAGTTCACGCTGGATGGTGTGATGGTGGGTGCGGATGCCACCTTCGCCAAGGGCTGGTCGGCCAAATTCACGCTGTTGGCAGGCCAGGTTGGGAAGGTTATTCAGACCACCACTGACGATACAGGCACTTTCGCGGCCGTAGAGGCCATGGTTGCCTGGACGGGTGAGCGTGACACCCTCCGGGTGGGCCGAATGATCACGTTCATCGGGATGGAATTCCTGGATGGTTCTCAGGACGCCACCGCCAGCCGTGGCCTCCTCTTCAGCTTCGTGGATCCATTCGGACAAGTAGGCGTGAACTGGCATCACGCTTTCAATTCCACTTGGAGCTCTGATGTCTGGGCCTTTAATGGCGAGGACCGACTCAAAGACAACAACCACGGAAAGACGCATGCTTGGGTCTCACTTACAATCATAGGGGCTCGGTCGAAAGGTACCTCTCGGTCCACGCCTACCGAGGCCCCGAACAGGACGGTCTGGGAAGTACCTCGAACACGGGTGCCGAAGGCCGTCAGCGCGAGCGGGTCTGCGCGATGGGACAATGGATCTGGGGCAAGTCAACGCTGCAAGGCGAGGTTTCCTTGGGCCAGGAGGCATTCCTTACCAACACCATCCTCGGCGCCACCACACCCGTCGTTGCCCAATGGAAAGGCTATGGACTCATCTACAAGATTGAAGTGGCCAATTGTGTCAGCCTCTTTGCTCGGATTGAGAATCTTACCGACGATTATGGTGTCAAGCTCTCCCTGGATCCCTCCATCCGGGAAGGCTTGGGGTTGAATGTTCCCGGCGCGGCCTTCGTAGGGCTGCAAGGGGCCGGGCTAAAGGCGCAATCCTATACTGTGGGCCTGGAAAAGAAGCACGGTCCAGCTTTCGCGCGGATCGAGGTGCGGCAGGACCGGCTCAATCGGGATATCCCAGATGTGAAAGGCATTCAGTTCAAGGCTGGCTTCTCTGGAACTGTGAGTATTGGCGCCAGTTTCTGAAGCTGCTTTTTTGTTTCAGTTTGCTTGTAAATGCTGTAGATAAATAATGGTTGTTCTGTAATACCCCCTACGTTGTCCTCTTTCCGACATTAGGGTGGTGCTACAGAACAATCAGAAAAGCACTGGTTATTCTGTAACACCCCCTAAACTGTAGCCAACGCTAAGGTTTCCCATGTCCTTTACTCCCGGTTCCAAGCACGGCCAGATGGCGGACATAAACATGACGCCGATGATTGATGTGATGCTGGTGCTGCTCATCATCTTCATGGTGGCGGCGCCCATGCTCACTACGGGTGTGGATGTGAATCTGCCAGAAGCAAAAACTGGCAAAAGCCTGGAATCCGAGGCGCTGACGGTGACCATGACCGACGATGGCCGCATTCAATTCGGAAAGGCTTTTGTCCAGCTGGGTGTGCTGCAAAAACAACTGCGTGAGCAAGCCAAGCTGGACCGCAAACGCCCGGTGATGGTGCGGGCGGATCACAATCTGCCCTATGGCCGAGTTATCGCGGTCGTAGACAGCATCCGCGAGGCGGGCTTTTCGCAAGTGGGCTTCGTCACCCAAGCCTCCTTGGAAGCAGAAGGCAAATAATGAGTCAGGAACTCTACGTCCTTCTCCAGGAGCGCGCGGCGCTGGGGAGGATTCGCCTTCCGGTGGCCATGGCTTTGGGTGGGGCGGTGCTCAGCGTGCAAATTGGCCTGGTGGCCCTTTCGATCTTTGTGGGGCAGAACCATAGCGAGACGCCCGAACCTAAAAAGGTCACCTGGGTGACTCTGCCGGGGGTTGCACCCACTGGACCCAGTGGCGGCAGCGGCCCCCAAGTCCAGGGAGACACGGGCCAGCGCCTTCGTCGCGTGGAAGAAGTGGCACCCAAAATCACTGAGCGGCCTGCGGGCAAGATCCCCGACACGATGGGAAACACCAAGGCATCAGCACCCCTCAAGGGCAAGAATCCCGATGCTTCAAGCAAAGGAAAAAGTGCGGATTTTTCGAAAGGCAAGACTGCCGCGGTCAATCCAAAGATCGGGGCCGCAGGACAGGGCGACGGCAGTGGAATTGGCGTCGGTGTACCTATTCCAGGCCTTCGGGCCAGCAGCGCGTCCGATGGTGGATCGGGTTTGGTGGGCGGTCTAGATCAAGGCAATTTCCCTTATGCGTGGTACGTGCAAAATATGCAGAACACCATCATTCGCAACTGGAGCCGCACCACCAATGCTCAAGGTCGCGTGGGCGTCTACTTCCGCATTCTGAGAGACGGCACACTGGAGGGTTGGAAGGTGGAAAGCCCCAGTGGCAATTACGCCCTGGATCAAAGCGCCATGAACGCCGTGCGCCGAACCGGCCATATCCCCCCGTTGCCGGATGATTTCCAGGGCAATGAACTGGGCGTGCATTTCTGGTTCACGTACTTGGGGAATTGATGCGGGCTGTAAGCAGCATGCTGTGAGCAGGTGAGCAGGTGAGCAGGTGAGCAATGGTCCGCTTGAGACGTGCCCAACGTTCGCCTCCTACAATCCGTAGCTTCGTCGCAGTATCCACTCCCACACTGCGGCTGGAAGCACTGCCTTGGCCCACCCCGCCAGCCGAGCTTCGGGGCGGATCAGGATCCGGCGGGGTGGATGTTTTTGTGTGAGCGCTTTCAAGATGCAACGAGCGGCCTGCTCGGGGCTTCCTGCAAAATGTGCTGCCTGCTTTTCGCGGGTCTTCAAGAAGTTGGTGAGAACCCGTTCGTATCTGGTTCCTTTGACTCGCTCCGGTAAATCCCCCCAGGCACCTGCGAGGGTGGCGCGGAAGGAACTGGCCACTGCGCCGGGTTCCACTAAAACCACAGGAATTTCTTGCCCGATTTCCAGCCGCAGTGTCTCTGCCAGTGCCACCACCGCGTGCTTGGATGCGTTGTAGGGCCCTGCCAATGGAATGCTCAGGCGGCCCAGCATGGAGGCTACGTGGATGATGCGGCCTTCGTCCTTCAATGCATTCTTGCGGATGAGCGGAAGGAACGCATTCGTGACGGCCTGGAGCCCCACCACATTGGTTTCGAATTGTGCCCGCAATTCCTCTGGCCGAATTAATTCAAGCGGTCCCATCTGGCCGTAGCCTGCGTTGTTGATCAGGGCCACGAGTCGCAACCCCGCACATGCGGTCACAGCAGAATTGATGCTCTCTGCAGAGGTAACGTCCAGGCTGACTCGCCGCAAATCCCCGCCAGCCGGCAGATCAGCCAGATCAGCCGGACGGCGGGCAGTGGCCACCACGCCCCAAGCCGCATCCCTGCAAACGCTTACCAGGGCTTTACCTATGCCCGATGAGCAACCAGTGATGAGAACCCAGGGTCGGGAGGCTTCAGGCACCTTTCTTCTTTTTCGTCGGTGCGGTTTTGGGTTCAGCCTTCGCGGGGGCGGTCTTGGATTCCACGGAGGTGGCGGTCATGGCGTAGTACACGGTCACTTTGTCGCCTTTCTTCAGGCTCTCGGCTCCCTTGGTGCCTTTCGGCAGATTGATCTGGAAGGCTTCACTCCCTTTGGTCACGGTGATGGTATCAGCGCTGATATCGGTGATGGGACCCGTGACCTGATAGTTCTTGGCACCGGCGGCGTAGCCAAGGATGGCACAGGCCAGCAGGCCTCCGGCGATGAGGATGGAAGATCGAACGCGCATATGCGCCTCCAAAAAAGGTTGGGACTTGAGGTGAAGTACTTAGCAAGCTCGGGAGAGTTTAGCAGCCGTTTTAAAACAGCCAGTGCTTTTCTGGTTGTGTTGTTGCAGCTGCCTATGGGGATCGCACCAGCGAGATGGGGGAAGGGCAATGATGTCACCGTTGCCACTGCGAGCTAGCACTCCCACCACCAACGCCACCCGCCACCACGTTATTTTCAAAATCATTGAAGAGAATCTCGAAAGTGTCCGGGTCATCCCACATGATCCAATGCCAGGTGTCCACAAAGTAGGAAACATTGAGCTTGGAAATGCCCTCAAACCCTAGTTGTTTTAAGGACTCCTTTTCCTTGGTGGGGTCTGGTAGGACCGTGGAGGCGAACAGCGTCACGGGCACCTTGATGGAGGTGGCTCGAGCCCCCAGCGAATCGCTGCCGAGCGCCCGGAGGTAAGCCTTGAGCACGGGTACTTGAACTTTCAAAGCGTCTCTGAGCAGTCTTGCTTTCTGGGCATCGCCTTTGCAAAGCCCACCGAAAAAATCCCCGAGAGCCACGCTGGCATTGGTGTCCAGATCCTTTTCCAGTTTGTCCGTGAAGGTTTTGGGAATGGTGGATAAGGTACTGTCCACGAGAATGATTCCACGAACGGCTTTGGGGTCCGCCAGGGCGACGCGAATTGCGATGGACCCACCAATGCTGTGGCCCACAAGGAGTACCGGTTCGATTTTTTGCTTGCGGATGAGCTTGGCGATTTCGTCACCAATGGCATCCAGATCCGCCGCCCCCTCTTTCAAAGGTGGGGCGATGCTCTTGCTGTCCCCATGTCCTGGCAGATCCACGGACAATACGGTGTGGTCCTTTTTCAGGCGCTTGGAAATCTCAGCCCAGGCATCCCGGTTGCCGCCGAATCCATGGAGCAGCACCACGCCCGGGCCCTTGCCTTCTTTCTTGAAACCCAAGTCAGCAGCACCCATGGGCGTTACAAGGGAAGTGAGCAGTGATGTCAGGGCTACCGCAAGTAAAGGTTTCATGGCAAGAAGGATGCGCTTTTCTAGAATTCTGACAAGACCGAATCAGTACATCTGTTTATTCATGCCTTTCATGGTCCCCCTTTCACCGGCGCCGGAGTGACCGCTGTCGGGATACATGGAGTGGTTCTTGGTGGGCAGTCTGCTCATTCCGAAGTAGATGAACAGGATGCAGACCCAAGCGAAGACGCTTGCCCAAACGGCCTTGCGGCCCTTGAAGACCGGTGTGAAATGCAGGTGCAACACGGCGCCATAGATGAGACAACTGACGAGGCCCAAGTTTTCTTTGGGATCCAAGGCCCAGGTGTCACCCCGAGTGAATTTGGCCCAGAAGACACCTAGGATCAGGCCGCAGGCCAACAGCAGGAATCCAAAGCGGTTCCATTGTCGGTTCAGTTTTTCACTATTCATGTGCGTTGAGCCCATGGCTCGGGTCAAGAAGGAACCCGTTTCATACTTTCGATCTCCAGGGCTTGCCAGCGTCAGGATGCCCAGCAGGAAGGCCACGGTGATGCTCGCATAGCCCGCGAAGTAGAGCCCATAAGTGAGTTGGAGGACCCATTCGGCCTTGCTGAAGCTGGCGTAGAATT
Organism: Holophagaceae bacterium; assembly: GCA_025361125.1. Classification (GTDB taxonomy): domain Bacteria; phylum Acidobacteriota; class Holophagae; order Holophagales; family Holophagaceae; genus JANXPB01. The sequence continues at coordinate 43,399 of JANYBM010000084.1, forward strand.
GAGCCATCAGGCCTCCTTCGCCGTGGTATGTGCTGCATCGCGGCGCTTCAAGATCGGCTTCAAATAGAACATCCAAACGATGCCGACGATAAGCATGAAAAACCCCACGTAGACCAGCCAGAGACCCGGTTCACGAACCACCGTGATGCCGCTAACATTGGGGTGGTCTGGGGTGCAGTTGCCCTGATAGAACCAGTGACCTTGGAAGATCAGTGGATCATTGACGCTTACGATTTTTTTCGCGAGCTGGTTACCCGCAGCGTCAAGCACCACCAATTCCGAATGGAAATCCTCTGGCTCGGTGTCCTTGGCCTTGTAAATGAGGGCAACGCTCTGGTCGAAAAAAGTCTCCGGTTTGGGAAGCCCATCGGCGGCATCAGGGGCAAGGCCGTCTAACCATCTTTCCTCGCTTCGACCGGAGCCTGGATCCCATAGCTTTAGTCTCATCGCGGGTCGTTCGAATTTGAGCGCTTCTTTGGGATCGGGGTTGGGCACGAAGGCAGGCACGTATTCCGCGTTGTCCAGGGTGGCCACGGCCGTAGCCGAGAGGCCCTTCTGCACGATGAAGGGCTTGTTGAGGTGGAAGGGCTCGGAGCGGGTCACGCGACCATTCTCAACCAGGCGAATGAACCGGTCCTCGCGGGTGAATACAACAAAACGTGACTGTGTTTCTTCGCCCTCGCGCACATAGCGAAGACTGAGGCCTTTGGGCAGGTTGGGCGCGTTGAGCTGATCCGAAAGCCTAGGGTCCCTGGCACTGAGCAGCACCCGGCGAGGGGAAGCACTGGCTTCACCGAGGCTCAGCTCCAGCCATGGCTCCACCGGGGCTGAGCTACGGCTGGTAGCGTGGGGGGTGCCGTCCTTGTCTTTCACCACAGCGAAATCCGGATAGACGTTTTCGACTTTCATTTTGAGGTCTGGAAATTCAATGACAGAGCCAACTTTGGCAACGTGTATCGTGGTCTTGCCCAGGAAAGTGAGGGAAACTGTTTCCGCTCTGGGTGGCCTGGGCCGCAAATGATTCAGGAGCCCGGTGGTCCACCGATCCTGGTACACCACAGCAAAACGGCCACCAGGTTCGTCCCGGCGCGAAGCCTTTTCCTGACGCGCAAAGAGATCTCCGATGACAGGTTGCGGCGCGCCAATACCAAGCATCACTTGCAGTGCCGGGTTCTCCGGTGCGTTCGGATTGTTGACGACCCTCCCCACCTCTACGGCGTTGGGAATGATCTGTTCCACGGAAAAGTGAAACTTCGAAAGCGGTAGCTGGGCCTTCATGCCCTGGTGCGCTTCGTAGGTCATCGGATTGTTCTCGAAGCCCCCGTGGCCATCGGGTTCAACAAAGGCATACAGCTTGAATTCCGGGGCATGCTTCTCGGCCGTGAACTGGTTGAGCTGGATACGGAAATCAGGCAGCAGATACGGCTCCTTGGAACCTGGTTGCAGGTTATTCATCTTGTAGAACTCAGTGGTGGGTTCACCTGCCTTCAATTCTTGGAAGGCCCGTACATAGCCGAACTTGCCCCACAGCGCACCCAACAGGATCACCGGCATGGAAATATGGACCAGGAGGAAGCCTATTCGATGGGCAGGATAGGGCCGCCGTTTCCAAGCCACCGCGAGCATCGAGAGGGCCAGCAGTGAAAGGAGGGCAGAAAACCAGAGGCTGCAGTAAAGATCTTCGGAATGCGTCCAGAAAATTAGCTTGCGAACAAAAGAACCGTAAAACCGCCCATAGAAATCCGGAGATTCATCCTGCACTATCACCGTTCTGACAACCACCGCCAGGGCCATGATGAACAGCTGACTCACCGCGAATGAAACCGAGGTGAGGAGCTGATAGAACCAGCCTCGGCGGACGATGAAGGTTGCGCCATAAATGGCCGATGCAAGGGCCAAGAAGGCCGTTACCTGTTGCTTGGCGCTTAAGCCTTGCTTGTTGAGCAAGCTCTCCATGAGCATCCACAGCACCGCCCAAATGATCAGGGCGACGATTTGTGGAATGGATCTCTGGTGGAATGGGTTGGTTGAGGAATCGTCTCTTGCCGCGGGGCTGGCTTCAGTCATAGGTCATGCTTTCAGACGAGTGCGAGCAATCCCAACAAGTAGAAGCTCAATTCAACACTTACTTCGAAACGCGGTTTTCCAGCCGAGAATCGCTCGTGGTAGTACCAGAGATACAGTAAGGGGTAGGCGGTACAGACGGTGAGAATCGTTGAGATGGCCAAAGTATGGGAAGGGTTTGGGCGAAGGAAAGTAAACCAGAGCGAACAGGTCAATCCAATGCCGAGTAAAGCCACGAGCACCATTTTGGAGCGGGGTTTGCCAAGGAGGATGGGCAGGGTTTCTTTGCCGAGCACTTGATCATTTTGCATGTCGCGGATGTCGTAGATCACCGTCCGGGCATAGACCAGAACCGCCACGAGACCCAATGCCACCAAGGCTTTCGCATCCCAGGTCCAGGGCCAGATGGATTGTCCATGTTGCCAGACAGGAATTCCGATGGCCACCACCCCCAGCGCCATGGCTACCAGTACATCCTTGGAACCCGGAATGGAGCGCAGGCTCCAACGCCTTCCAGCTAAGGGGAGTTCAACCTTGTACATGAGCCCCAACAAACTGGCACCGAACACCACCAGCAATGGATGCGGACCGATGGAAGCTGCAGTGCCGAAGGCCGCCGCCAGTGAAAACAGCGCCGTGGTTATGAGGATCTTGCGGTTTCGTCGCAGAAATCTTTCGCGCCCGGGCCCCTTGGCGCCAAGGCCCATGGGATCCAGGTAGGGCGTGAGCAGATACATGGCCAGCAGGTAGGTTCCCGTGATGACCGGATAGCGCCAGCTCAAGCCCCAACCCATCCACTTATGAACGCCCAGGGTCATGAGCGCCGCGCCAATGGCCATCATCAACGGTGTGCCGAAGGCCGCGAACATGAAGCGGGTGAAACGGCTGGGTGCATCGCCAAGCTGTTCCATGACGTCCACAACTTCGTCCACCAGCCAGGTGGGCGTTGAAGCGCCAGCGAGAACCCCAACAGTCTCGCTGCCCTTGAATTGAGCAAGGTCCAACTCTGCAGCTGTTTCAACATATTGTACGGGTTTGCCATAGTGCGCGGCGAGCTCCGCCAGATGTTTCGTATTGCTGGAAGCCTTGCCTCCCACGACGATGACGTAATCCACGGACTGTGCGAGCTGTTGGGCCTCCTCCTGGCGCATCCAGGTGTCTTCGCAAATCGTGTTTTCCAGGATGCAGTCACCGGCCCGGCCCCGAATGTACTCCGCGATCTCGTTGTAGTCCTTGACGGTATAAGTTGTCTGGGCAACCACGAGAACTTTTTTCAGTTCTTCGGGGCTCAACTCCATGGCCTCCCCAAGATTGGCGACGATCTTGGAGCCGTGTTCGGCAAAGCTCTTGTGGGCAATGCTTTCGGCGTGGCCATGACTGCCGAGAATCACGGTGAAGTAGCCTTTGGGACTCCATTTCTTGATTTTGTTGTGGACCTTGGCGACTTCGGGGCAGGTGGCGTTGACGATGTGGATTTCACCGGCTTTTTGACGGTCCTTGAGGCCCCGCAGTTCCTGAATTGGAATGCCGTGAGCGCGGATCACCACGGTGCCGTTGCTTACCTGCTCGGGCGATTCGACCACAGCCACGCCGCGCTTCCCGATCAATTCCAGGGCTTGGGGATTGTGGATGATGGGGCCAAGGGTCTGCACGTTTTTCTGACCGCTGTTGGAGGCTTCCAAAACCGCATCCATGGCGCGCTTGACGCCCCAACAGAATCCAGCGGTTTTCGCGACAATGACCTTCATCAGCAGCCTTTCCTGACCAATCCAGTCAGACAATCCAGAATAGCTGGAAAAGACCAGTCTTGTACGCGGGGGTGCTGTTATAAGAGTCGGATACGGTCCCCAGCAACCTCTATAACTCCATGCTCACGCAGCTGCTTCAGCAATCTGGAAAGCGTTTCGGGAGCCATTCCCAACTGGGCCGCCAGGATTTTTTTTGGCACCTTCAAATGGAAGGCAGCGTTTGGTGTATTTCTGGCTGCATCCTCGATCCATCCCCTGAGCCGCCCTGAGCCATCGTTGCTGCTCAGCTGCTGTATCTGAAAGGTCAAGCGATGATGCCAGGCCGACAGACCCTCCATGACTTTGAGGCTGAGCTCCGGGTCCTGTCGTAGCAGCGCGAGAAACGGCCCCTTTGGGAAATGGGCCACCAACGTGGCTTCCAGGGCTTCAGCGCTGGCGGGGAAGATGCCGCCGGAAAACATGGCGGCCTCGGCGAAACTGAACCCGGACCGCACTACATTGAGCGTGGTTTCGCCCCCGACTTTGGGTGCAGTTCGATACAAGCGGATCTGGCCTTCCAACACCACAAAGCATCCTGTGCAGGCATCCCCCTCTGTGAACAGCAATTGACCAAACTTCAACGCTCGCAGCTCCATGAGTTCGCCCACCCGCGCCAGTTGAGCCGAGTTCATGGAGAGGAATAACCCAGTTTTGGACCAAAGCCCCTGATAAGCAGCCGCTTTCATTCCCCGATATTAGGTGCCGTTACCAAATAATCAGCGTTTTTCTGATTGACCCTGTTGAAAGTTCTGGCTCTTCACCTTGAATTCCAAGTACCGTTAGCAAACGCCAATCCCATACACCTCAAGGATATTTGACTATGGCCGCACCGCTTCTGCCCGTCACGTTGACCTGCAACACGGACCTGCGCTTCATTGACCTGATCCAGGTCGTGGGCAGTGAATTGCTCAAACATATGAACTTTTCCCAGGAAGATGGCGAACGGCTTTGGCTTGCCATCCAGGAAGGCATTGCCAATGCCATGAGGCATGGCAACAAGTTGGATAAGCAAAAGCCCGTAAAGGTCACCTTCACCCCTACTTCCGAAAAACTGGAGATCCGCATAGATGATCTCGGTGCCGGGGTGGACCTGAGCGCCATTCCCAACCCCAACTTGCCGGAGAACCTCTTGAAGCCCAGTGGCCGCGGCGTCTATTTCATGCGGGCAGTCATGGATAAGGTGGAGCTGGAACACCGAGTGGATGGCAGCACCCTGGTACTCGTGAAGTATCGCAAGGGGCATGAAGAAGCTACCGCCTGAGCTAAGACTTTCACATCGGGGCTTCATATGCGGTTGTGGCCTGCCAAACTAGGCGGATGTCTGAAGACCGCCTCTATCTGATCGACACCTTTGCGCTCATTTTTAGGGCGTACTACGCCAACATGCGCATGAAGAATGGAGCAGCGTACACCATGGCGCGGATGCTCTTGGCCATGGTGAACCAGCATCAGCCGACCCACCTGGCGGCGGTGTTCGATACGCCGGAGCCCACGTTCCGGCATCAGCTCTACACGGATTACAAGGCCAACCGGGCCGAGATGCCGGAAGACTTGCGGCCCCAGATCCAACTCATTCGAGAACTCATCGAGGCGCTCAATATTCCCATCGTGCAACTACATGGGTTTGAGGCAGATGATGTGATGGGTACCTTGGCCAGGGAGGCTGCGAGGGAAGGTCTACCAGCAGTCATCGTCAGCCCTGACAAGGATCTGCTGCAGCTCGTGGACGACACGGGAAAAATCCAGGTGCTCAATAATCGCGATGGTGAAGTCTGGATTGACCGCGCCGGCGTCAAAGAGCGCTTCGGCGTTTTCCCTGAGCAGGTGGTGGACATGCTCACCCTCATGGGAGACGCATCGGACAACGTGAAGGGCGTGCCGGGTATTGGTGAAAAAGGCGCCTGCGCCTTGTTGGAGACGTATGGCTCTTTGGATGAAGTGCTGGCCCACAAGGCTGACCTGAAGCCCAGGCAGCGCGCGGGCATTGAGGAAGCTGCGCCGTGGCTGGAACTTTCCCGTCGGCTGGTCACCGTGGTGACGGATTTGAAGCTCCCGGTGACGGTGCATGATCTCGCCTATAAAGGCGTGGACCAGGCCCAGGCCCGGGAAGCTTTCAAGCGTCTGGGTTTCCAGATGCTCACCAAAGAATTCACCGAATTTGGCGGAGGGCACAGCGGGCCAAGCCGCAAGTACCGCCACGCCACTTCGCTGGCGGATTTGACCACCGCGATCCAAGAAATCCGCCAAGCGCAACGCTTCGGCTTGGATACGGAAACCACGAACATTGACGCCACCCGCGGCCACATCGTGGGCATCAGTCTGGCTTGGAAACCCAACGAAGCACTCTATCTCCCATTGGGCCATTTGAAGCCGCCCACCCAAGACACTGAAGGATCATTGCCAGGCCTGCTGCCGGACTCAGGCCTTAGCGATTCTGAACTGGACCTGCGTGGCGACGCGGCGGATTTCTTTGAATCACTCGCGCCGCAGCTTGATACACGCAATTTAAACTTTCGCGATGTACGAAATCAATTAGGGCCGCTGTTGGCGGACCCAGCCATCTCTAAGGTGGGGCAAAACCTTAAGTACGATCTGCAAGTTCTGGCACGCCACGGTTTTGAGGTGCAAGGCCTGGCGGGCGATAGCATGGTGCAAAGCTATCTCCTGGAATCCTCGCTGCGGCACAATCTGGACGACTTGAGCTCCCGTTGGCTGGATACCAAACCCATCCCTTTCGAGGCCATCGTCGGCAAGGGCAAAGCTCAAAAACGCTTTGACGAAGCTGACTTCGACCAAGCGGTCCAGTACGCGGCCGAAGATGCGGATCTAGCGTTGCAACTGGTGAACAAAATGGACACCGCCATGCAGGATGTCCAGCTTCGGCGGCTTTACGAGGAAGTGGATCTGCCGCTCGTGGAAGTCCTCGCAGCCCTTGAGCTGAGGGGAATCCGCGTGGATCTTGGCGTGCTTTCCGCCCTGGCTAAGGATATGAAAGCCCAGCGTGACGCTGCCGCTGTTCGGGTGACAGAACTTGCGGGAGAGGCTTTCAATCTGAACAGTCCCACCCAGCTGGCGAAGATCCTTTATGAAAAACTGGGTCTTCCGGTGTTGCAGCGCACCGCCAAGACCAAGGCACCTAGTACCGATGAGGACGTGCTCAGCGAACTGGCTCTGCGTGATGATGGCGAAATCGCGCGTGAGCTTTTGAAACATCGGCAAATGGCAAAGCTCCTGGGCACTTATGTCGAAGCGCTTCCCCAAATGGTGAATCCCGTTACGGGCCGCGTTCACACCAAGCTCCATGCGGCGGTGGTGGCTTCAGGCCGCCTGGCTTCCAGCGATCCTAATTTGCAGAACATCCCCATTCGAACCGATGCGGGCCGCCGCATCCGGGGTGCATTCGTACCTGAAAAGGGCTGGGTATTGCTGGATGCCGACTACTCTCAAATCGAGTTGCGGGTGGTGGCCGCGCTGGCTCAGGACCCGGTGTTGTTGGGAGCGTTTAAGGCTGGTGAGGACATCCATCGCCGGACCGCTTCCGAAGTGATGGGTGTCCCGCTGGATCAGGTATCGAGCGCTGATCGCGCCAAAGCCAAGGCAGTGAATTTTGGCCTACTTTATGGTCAAGGGGCCTTTGCTTTGGCCTCCTCATTGGGTATCACCACAAAGGAAGCGAAGGCCTTCATCGAGCGCTATTTTGAGCGCATGCCACGGGTCGCCGCCTGGATCGAAAGCACCAAGGAGAAAGCCCTGAAGGATCTGCTGGTGCGCACCCATTGGGGCCGCATCCGCCGCATCCCTGACCTGGAAAGCGCGAACCCCGGGCTGAAGGCCAGCGGCCTGCGTGAAGCTGTGAATACCGTCGTACAGGGCACTGCCGCCGATATCATGCGCCGGGCCATGGTGCGCTTGCATACTATGCTGAAGACTGAAGCCTTGCGCTCGCGGTTGCTGCTGCAGGTCCACGACGAGCTGTTGCTGGAAGCCCCCCCGGAAGAGGTAGAAAGGGCCTCAGAGCTATTGCGGGAAGCCATGGAAGGCGCCGATGACCTGCTGCCCTTGGGCGTCCAGCTAGCCGCGGAGGTTCGCACCGGGGCGAGTTGGCTGGAGTGCAAGTGATTTAGGCAATACTGGCTTACTCGGAGAATTCCATGAAGATCCTGCTGGTCGGCTCTGGTGGCCGGGAACATGCCATTGCCCTGAAACTTTTGGCAGCACCCACGCCGGTAAAGCTCTTCGCGGCGCCCGGCAGCGACGCCATCGGAGAACTGGGGACTTGCCTGCCTTTTGAGGCAGATGACCTTGCAGGGATCACTGGATGGGCCGCCGAAAATCGCCCTGACCTCACCATCATCGGTCCCGAAGCCGCGCTGGTGGCGGGGCTCGCCGATAGCCTTCGCGCCTTGGGCCTGGCGGTATTCGGACATGATGCGAAAACCTCCCGGCTGGAAGGCAGCAAATCCTTCGCCAAGGATTTCATGCACCGCTATCACATCCCCTGCGCTGCCAGCGTCAGTGTTTCGGAATTGAACAATGGCGAAGCCATCATAAGCACCTGGACCCATGGCTATCCAATCGTGCTGAAGGCCGACGGCCTGGCGGCGGGGAAGGGCGTGGTGCTGGCCACCACCCAGGAGGAAGCGCTGGCAACCTTGCAGAGATTTTTAGACGGTCAGTTTGGGGATGCCTCCAGAGTTGTGCTGCTGGAGGCGCCACTGCTTGGCATGGAGCTGAGCTTGCATGTGTTGGTGGACGTGGACGCCACCCACGCCCGCTATGTGATGCTGCCGCCCTGCCAGGACCATAAGCGCATTTTCGAGGGAGACAAGGGTCCGAATACCGGTGGCATGGGGGCGTTCGGGCCCATCCCTTTTCTGAAAGCCGAAGACATCACGCTGCTCCGCGACGCCCTGGTGGTACCCACGGTACGAGGCCTTCAAAAGGAAGGGCTGAAAGCCAGGGGAGTTCTGTTTCTCGGTGTCATGTGGACGACCAACGGCCCCCAATTGCTGGAATACAACTGCCGATTCGGCGATCCCGAGACCCAAGTCCTGCTCCAACTTCTGAACGAAGACCTGCCTCAGCTCCTGCTGGAAGTGGCCGAAGGGCGCTTGGACAGGGAGCGCGTGAAACTCAATCCGGGGTGTGCCATCTCTGTGGTGTTGGCCGCCGAAGGTTATCCCGATGCGCCCAAGAAAGGCGTCCCCATTGAAGTGGGTACCCCTTCACTTACGGTCATCCATGCGGGCACCCTGAGAGTGGATGGTCGCTGGGTGACGAATGGAGGCCGCGTGATCAATCTCTGCACCCATGCGGGCAACCTGGCCTCGGCCCGTGAAAGGGTAGAAGAAGGTATGGAGTCCATCCATTGGCCTGGAATGCAATATCGCAAAGATATCGGACTGCGGGCTCTGCGACACGCCGAAGCTGGGAGAACCGTACGAGATGCTTGGTGAGGTAAGGAGTCCCCATGCTTGAACATTTTAGAGATCTCCTGAATCACATGGCTTGGGCAGACGCCCAATTCTTCTTCGCGTGGTCCAAAGGCCCCGTAGAGGATGAGGAGCTGCGCGAACGGTGGTCCCACGTGTTGGGAACCGCGACCTTCTTCACCGAGATCCTCCAGGGCAAGCATGACATTGAGTGGGACAAAATTATTTCAGGCGAGGTGCGTCCGCCATGGCTGGATCAGGCGCTGAAAACCTATGATGAGTTGAAGTCACTGACCCAGGACAATCATGCAAAACTGGCGGCGACATTGGTGGCTTGGGACGACGTTGCATTGGAGAATAAAGTCCGAATCCCCTGGTTTCCCGATCCGCCCTGTGTCATCACCGCCGCTGAAGCCCTCATGCAGGCGGTGCTGCACACCCAGCACCACCGGGGCCAATGCATGACCCGGCTCAAGGACCAGGGTGGAAAGGCAGCGGACGTGGATTTCATCATCTGGTTGTGGAAGGGCAGGCCCGCGGCCCGATGGGCCTGATTCCAGCTCTGGACTCTTTTCCGGATCATCCTTCTGTGGCAACGACAGTCGCCGAGATTCGCCGGGGTGGCAGAGGATCTGGTAGAAAACCAGGCGAGCGCAAGTATTTTCTGTGAACCTTTTTTTCCTCAGAGCACCTCAGCAAGTGTTTTTCTTTTCCATTTGGGCGAACCCTTTTTTCGTGAGCATTGCATCGGATATTCTTGAATCCATGCGTCCCTTCATTGTGATTCTCCTGGCCACGGCTCTGCCGCTTTCCGCCCAGTTCTGGGCAAGGCTTGCGAACCCATCCATCGAGGTGGGCATTCTTCATCCGCCGGAGTTGGGGCTCAAGGTGTCGAGGGTGGCGATGGCGCCTTCGCGCAATCCCGCCTCCATGGAATTGGCCGATGCTCTTGCGGCGGACCTGCTGCCTCAGCGCGATCTGGAGGTGGTGTCCAAGGGAGACGTGGACTTGCTGGACCGGGCCCAAGCCATGGCAGCGCGTGGTGCGGTGGAGCCTGATCTGGTGGCCCAGTTGGGACGGGCGCTTGGGCCCGTGGCGCTGCTCACGGTCCATGTGAACCGCGCTGAGTTCAAGCATCAGGAAAGCTCAAAGGACACGAAAGATAAGGAAGGTAAGAGCACGGCCACCACGCGCACCCTCACCACCACCTTGAATTTTGAAGCGGATCTTCAAGTGGTGGATGGGACCACAGGCAAAGTGCTGGGCGCGGCGCAGATCCGGGAGATGCCCTCCACGAGCGTGAGTTCCGACAAGGGCCGGCCCGCGCCGCCCGATGAGCATGAGCTCCGGCGTAAGGCCTTCGATGTAGCTCGGGACCGGGTGTTGAAGCTCCTGCTGCCGTGGATGGAAACGACGAAGCAGATCTTCTTTGACGACAAGGCCTACCGCATGGATCAGGCCGCCACGCTGGCGAAGGCGAATGATTTGCAGGGCGCCCATAAGGTTGCGGAGTCTGGCGCAGCGGAGGCCGAGGCCGATGCAGCGGGTGAAGCGAAATTCCGAGCTCGGGCTGTCTACAACCTTGGTGTGGTGGCTTTTGCCCATGGCAACCCCGGTACGGCCATTCCGAAATTCCGCCGCGCCCTGGAGATCTTGCCGGATGCTGGCATCTTCAAGGACGCCTTGAAGGATGCTCAGCGCGCCGTGGAAGTGCGCGCGGCTTACGATCGCTACCAGCGGAGCGCCGACCTCACCGCTCGTGCAGTGATCCGTCCTCAGCCTTCAAGTGACAAGACCCGCACTCCTGAAGAGAGGCTGGAAGATCTGGATCGTCTGTGGAAGAAGGGCCTGCTCAGCGAGGACGAATACAGGACCAAACGCGCGGAGATACTCAAACAGCTTTGAGGTGGCGAGGCACGGGGTATTAGGTCCGATCTATTAGGTACGAGGCTGAGCAGCGGGGCCTTGTCTACTGGCGTGCAAGGCGTGTCTTTCGTACCTCGTACCTCGTACCTGCTTCACATTTCCAAGTAGGTATGCAGCCTTCGCTGTTCGGTGAGCAGGGACTTCAGGGCTTCGGCTGCGTCCTTCTGGGCGCTGGTCTTGCGGCGGCTGATGGGGGCTTGGACGAGCTGAGCCGGATCGTAATGGACCGTGCGCAGCATGTGGTCAATGGTGTCGGCCTGGACGATGTGCTGCACTTTGAAATCTTCATCCTCGTCCACGATGATATGAGCTTCGTTGGGGGCGCCGAACAGGTTGTGCCGCATCCCGAGGATGTCCTGATAGGCGCCGGTCAGGAAGAACGCCACGTAATAGGGCTCGCCGGCCTTGGGCTCATGCAGCGGGATTTCGTCGCGCACATCCTTCAGATCAATGAACCGCTCCATCTTTCCATCGCTGTCGCAGGTGATGTCGCAAAGCGTCGCCGATAAAGTTGGCTGTTCCTTCAAGCGATGGATGGGCATGGCGGGAAAAAGCTGCTCGATGGCCCAGTGATCGGGCATGGATTGAAAGATGCTGAAGTTGGCGATGAGCTTATCCGCCAGGCTCTTGTTGAGATCCTGGAATTCTTCGGGAATGTATTTCAGGCTCTTGTGACCCAGGATGCGCGAGAGTTTCCGGCAGACTTCCCAGAACAGGATTTCACCTTTGGCGCGATCTTCCAGGCCCAGATAGCCCAGATTGAAGAGCGTCAACATCTCGTCTTTTTGAGTGATGGCATCGTGGTACATCTCGCTGAAATTCTTGATGGAAATGTTGTCGCGGGTATAGGCCAGCTCTTTCAAAACCTGAGGTTCCTTGCCGGTGAGTTCGACTTTGTATTTGGTATGGGTGGTGTCTATCAATCCGATGATGTCCACCACCACCATCTGGTGATAGGCAACGATGGCGCGACCGGATTCACTTAAGAGATCCGGCATTGGCACTTGTTCCTGAGTGCAGATGTCCTTGGTGGTATAGACCACATCCGCGGCATATTCCTCGATGGAATAATTCATGGAAGAACTGAAGGTGGTTTTCGACCCGTCATAATCCACGCCTAGACCGCCGCCCACATTGAGATAGCGGATGGGAACGCCCAACTTCCTAAGCTTGGCGTACACGCGGGTGGCCTCCTTCATGGCGGCCTTCACGCTGCGGATATCGGTGATCTGGGAACCGATGTGGAAATGCAATTCCTGGATGCTCTCCATCATTCCGCGTTTACCAAGGATTTCTACGGCTTCCAGGATCTCCCGGGTGGTGAGCCCGAATTTCGCGTGATCCCCGGCGCTGGATTCCCATTTGCCCTTGCCCATGGCATTGAGCTTTGCCCGCAGACCCAGCAGAGGCATGACCTTCAGTTCTTTAGCTACTTTCAGGATGAGCGGAAGCTCCGTCATTTTCTCCACAGTGATGAGGCATTTTCGGCCAGCCTTTTGGGCCAGCAGGGCCATGCGGATAAAGCTCTCATCTTTGTAGCCGTTGCACAGCACCATGGCGTCCGGATGCAATTCCATGGACAACGCGATCATCAGCTCTGGCTTCGAGCCTGCTTCCAGTCCGTAGTGGTACTTGGCGCCAGCCCGGACGATCTCTTCGACCACCTCCTTCATCTGATTGGTCTTCACCGGGTACACGCCCTGGTAGGAACCGTCGTAGGCGAATTCTTTGATGGCCTTGCGGAATGCTTCGTGCAGCTCGATGACGCGGTCCGCCAGGATCTGTGGGAAGCGCAGGATCAGAGGCGTGCGGACCCCCTTCTTTCGCAAGTGCTGGACGATCTCATAGACATCCGCCACCAGGTTTTCATCCTGGGTGGGCGCCACTTCCAGGTGGCCTTTGGCGTTGATGGCAAAGTAATCGTTGCCCCATTCCTTCACTCCGTACAAAGTCGCGGCATCCTGGATCGTCCAGTGCTTCATGGGCATCGATAGGGCCTCCCGTGGAAAAACGGCCTAAAGCTCTTTATAGGGGAAAAGGGGCAGCCATACCAAGAAAAGTTGAGCCCTTGACGATTGCAGATTGCCGATTGTTGATTGCGACACCCAACTTTACTGCGTTGGTCAATCGAAAACCGACCATCGAACACCGGCAATTTCTCCGGGGCCGTACAAGAAACAGAATGGAGGCTGTTCAATCCACAGAGTCTCCAAGGATCAAATCCACAGTGCGTCTCCAGTGGCGGTTCCGGACGCGTCTCAGGGCGGTGCGCCGGGTTCGTGATCGCCACTGGGAAGGTCCGAGACGCAAATCAGCCGCAGGTTCCCCATGAAGGCGATTGGGTTGGCCCCAAAGGCTGGCGTCGCCAAATATCGGACTGGCGTTCCAGGGGCAGACCTCCTGGCAGATGTCGCAGCCCGCGGCCCAGCCGCTTTGGGCGATGGCAGCGGCGACCTTCGGTGGCGGCTCCGCCTCGGTCTCGATGGTGTAGGTGGTCATGCAGCGATTCGGATCAAGTTGAAAGGGCGAGATCGCTTGGCTCGGACAGGCATCAATGCAGGCCGTGCAGCTGCCGCAGTGTTCCGTGGCGAAGGACTCATCCGGCGGGAGTTTCGCATTCAGTAGCAGCACGGCCAGGAAACCCCAGGAACCCTCCTTGCCCATGATCAGCAACGTATGCTTTCCCTGCCAGCCAAGGCCCGCCCGCACGGCCATCTGCCGCTCCAGCAGCGGCGCCGTATCCACGCACACGCGGCCTTTAAGTCCGGGCCTTTGCTCCTGGGCCTTCGTCAGCAGTTTCTGCAGGCGTGGCTTCAAAAGGATATGGTAGTCCGTGCCCCAGAGATAACGGCTGAGTTTCAAGCTGCCGGGCAAAGCTCCCGGAATCGCATCGGGGCGCGCATAGGGAAAAAATCCCACCAGCGCGGTTCGCGCTCCTTCCATCACCCGCTGCGGATCCACCAGTGTTTCTGCGTCCAGGTAGGGCAGGTGGGCGTCGCGGCCTGCGGAAAACCATGACCGCAATCGCTCCCGCTCACTCTCGAATGGTTCGCAGGACGCAAAGCCGACGCGCGCGAAGCCGAGGGGCAAGGCTTCGGCCCGCAGCCATTCCTTGAAGGCGAGATCGTCCATCAATTAAGGATAGGCGGAAGCCTGGAGGCCCGAGCTGAAGGGCCGCCAAAAGAAAAACCGCAGTTGGGGTTGACGGAGGGGAAGAATGATCTACTGTATTAGAACACTGATACACTAATCTTCCCTTACAGGCGCCACCATGCGGGAAACCCTCCGAGTCGACCCCAAGGATTCCAGCCCCATCTGGCGGCAGATCGAAGAGGGCATCCGTAGGCTGGTGCTGTCGCGGGCCCTGCCCGTGGGCGAAGCGGTGCCATCGGTACGGGACCTTGCCCGGGATCTCCGCGTCAATCCAGCCACCGTGGCGAAGGCCTATCAGCGCTTGGCGGATGAAGGCATTCTCATTACCCGGCGGGGTGAGGGCACCTTCGTGTCGGAGTCCGCGCCTGCGCTTCGCACCCGCGACCGGAAGCCGATGCTGCTTGAGGCGGCTATGCGCTACGCGTCGCTGTCGCTGAGCAGTGGAGCCAGCCTGGATGAAGCAGAAGAAGCGTTGGGAAGAGCTTGGAAGCAGCTGGATGGAAAGGCCAAGGAGGAGTCCAAATGACAAACGTGCCACCGATCCAGATCCAGAATCTTGGCGTCAGTTACGGCCGGAATCGGGTGCTGCGCGATGTCTCGATCATCGTGAAACCCGGCCAGGTCTATGCCCTTCTGGGCCGGAATGGATCGGGGAAATCATCCCTGGTGCGGTGCCTGTTGGGTTGGCAACGACCTTCGGAAGGTTCTGTGCGGATGTTTGGCGAAGAAGCCTGGACTTCAAGGCATCGGGCCATGGAACGGGTTGGCGTCGTTCAGGAATCACCCAGCATTCCCGGTGGAATGCGGGTGGACCAGGTACTGCATTTCTGCTCGCGGTTTGCTGCCAACTGGGATTCGGCAGGTGTCACGAGTCGCATCGAAAGGGCTGGCATAGCCCAGGATTCAATGGCCGAGTCTCTCTCTAAAGGGCAAAAGGCCCAACTCGCCCTGGCCCTGGCCCTCGGGAAAAGACCGGAACTGCTCATTCTGGACGACCCGACCCTGGGCCTTGATGTAGTCGCCCGCCGCGCTTTTTTCGAAATCCTGGTGACTGAAATGGCGGACCGGGGCGTGTCCGTGTTGCTCACGACTCACGATCTCACCGGTGTCGAAAGCGTCGCGGATCGCGTTGGCATATTGAATGGTGGGCGCCTGCTATTGGATGGATCAGTGGAGGATTTGAAGGCCGGCCTCCGCCGTGTGAGTTGGCCATCCAGGCTTGAACTGAGTCAGTCCCTGAACGGCCTCAACGTGCTTCGTACCATGCACCATCCTTGGGGTGAAGAGGCGCTGGTGACGGGTCTCGATGAAGAATCTTTGCTGCGGCTTCAGCAAGTGGGCGTAGAGATGGAACCCCTCGATCTTGAGGGGCTTTTCATCGCTCTGGTGGATGAACGGAAGGAGGTGCGCGTATGAAGATCCTGGCCATTGCATCGGCCGAGTGGCTGAACAAGAAATACCTCTTCCCGACCGCCCTGCTGGTGGGGCTTGCCATCGTTGGGGCACCAATGTTGCTCTCTCGCAACGCAGGGGCCATCCATGACAATCAACTGGCCGCTGCCGTGGCTATCGGGTTTCCGCTGACGGGGATCCTGGGACTGATTTTTGGGGCTGGCCTGTTCGCGCCAGACATCCAGGAGGGCCGTCTGGGTTTTTATCTTGCACAGCCCATACGCTCCGAGATGCTCTTTGCAGGCAAGACCCTGGGGACCATCCTTCTGACCTTTGCAATCGGAATGCTGGTGATGCTGCCCACGGTGCTGCTCCATTTGGGCCAGGACAACAGCTGGCAGGCGCTCCTTCCCCTTACCTTTTTCGCCATCGCGGCACCGTTGGTTGGCCATGCTTTGTCCGTCGCCTTCCGGGCACGCACACCCTGGTTGTTTCTGGATCTTGCAGGATTATTGGCTAGTGTCCTGGTCTTCATCTGGTTCATGCGTTGGATGTGGGTGTTGAACACCTTTGATACCTTGGCCAAGGTTCTGGGCGGTCTTTTCATGGTGGGTTTGTTAGTTCTTTTTACGGCGGGTTGCTTGCAGGTCGCCAAGGGGCGAACGGACTTGAAGCTGGGGCATCGTTGGCTCTCCAGTGTCTGGGCGATTTTTCCGTTAATGGCGATGGCTACTATGCTGGTCACCCAACATCGCACCTTGAATGTCGAGGCAGCGGCAATTCCCTCCGTGTGGGCCGCCACGGCGCTTGCGAACGGTCCATGGGCCCAGGTGACTACTGGGGTGGAGGGGCCCGGAGCCAACTTGCTGATCAACACCGATACCGGGAAAGGCCTTCGCCTGGGTCATGGTCTGATTGCCACTTCCATGAGCGGGAAACGCGGTATCTGGCTGCAACCACCCGCGCCAGGGCAAACCCGGGAATCCTGTGAAGTCTGGGCACTAGAGCTGGGCCCCAAAGGGTACGATCTGAGGTCCACCGGCATCGAATTGACGAAGGCCTATGGCGCCATGGTTCTGGATGCGGAAGGGGATCACGTCGCCATCATCGAGGAACAAGCCCTTTCGGTCTACAACGTTGATTCGGGGTTATTGCGAGCCCGCTGTGCCTGGAGCCCAGGCCGTAGTTACACTCAACTGGTTTTTCTCGATGCGGACCACCTTCGTTGTTATGTGCATTCAATGGGCGATAACAAGGAGTCCGCACTCATCTACGACCTGGAAATTCCGAGCGGCCGGCTGAAGCTCGTGGGAAGCCTCCGGCCTGGGCGGATCCTGGACCGCGATCCTAAGTTGGATTCACTGCTGATGAAAACTTTCAAAGCGGGCTCGTATGAACTCGATTTGGTGAATGCGCGCTCCGGCGCTTTGATCAAGTCCCTGACACCAGATGGCGGCGCTTGGGGCCTGGATGCCGCCTTCCTAAGAGACGGGTCCATATTCATCGCCGACTTTGGCTCAAAGGGGTTGCGAGTCCACCATCTCGGATCAGGCGGCGAAACCTTGAGCAGCATGCAAATTCAAGGGGAATTTCCCAATTCAAGAACCCAGTCTTCCTACCCCTGGATTGGTGATGAAGGTGATCCAGGAATGGTTGAGCTGGGCTTTCATTCCGCCGTTGAGCATTCCGCCAGTTTGATGGTGGAGGTCAACCTTGCAAACAATGCCTTCCATCCAAGACCGCGCCAGGTCGAGCGGTGGGGATTCACCTTAGTCAGAAGGATGCTCATGGGTCCAAATGGCGTCGGGAGTCTCTCGGGCAGGATGAGGATAGGGAATGGCCATGTCCTGGAGATCCAGGACCCTGATGGACAGACGCGTAGGCTCACCGCCGCTCCCATGGGCACTCGCTGAAGGCCGCAACTCGCCTTCCTGTGGAGCCGACTGTCTTTCAGGGGTAGCCTGAAGGTTGGATGAACCTCCCCAACTACATCACCTTCGCCCGCATTCTCATGGTCCCGAT
>JANYBM010000094.1 GCA_025361125.1 Holophagaceae bacterium
GCGCCATGGCCACGGCCCGTGTGAAGGAAATCCTTTCCTGGTATTCGTCCGAGAATCCAGGTGTGAAAACGAACCTGGCGCGGCTCATGAACCATGGGCGGTTGGCGGGCACGGGCAAGTTCGTGATCCTCCCAGTGGACCAGGGCTTCGAGCACGGACCCGCGCGCTCCTTTGCGCCCAATGCGCCCGGCTACGACCCACGCTACCACGTGGAGTTGGCCATCGAAGCCGGTTGCAACGCCTACGCGGCGCCCCTCGGGTTCATCGAGCACATCGCCTCGGATTACGCGGGTGAAATTCCACTCATCCTAAAGCTCAACAATTCCGATTCGCTTTCAAAAGGCATTGAGCCCTGCAGCGCCGTCACGGGTTCGGTTGAAGATGCTTTACGGCTCGGCTGCACGGCCATCGGCTACACCATCTATCCCGGCAGCGGCGACCGCAACATCCAGTACGAAACCCTGCGCGAGCTGATCCTGGAGGCCAAGGCGGTTGGCCTGCCAAGCGTGGTGTGGTCCTATCCGCGCGGCTCTGGGCTCAGCAAGGATGGCGAGACCGCCGTGGACGTGGCGGGCTACGCCGCGCAGATCGCAGCCCAGCTGGGCGCGCACATCATCAAGATCAAGCCCCCGAAAAAACACCTTGAAGTGAAAGAAGCCGCCGCGGCCTTCGAGAAAGCGGGCATTCCCATCGAGACCCTTGCGGATCGCGTGCGGGAAGTGGTCCGCAGCGCCTTCCACGGACGCCGCATCGTGATTTTCAGCGGCGGCGAAGCCAAGGGCACCGAGGAAGTGCTGGCGGAAGTGGCGGAGATCGCCGAGGGCGGGAGTTTCGGCAGCATCATGGGCCGCAACGCCTTCCAGCGGCCAAAAGCCGAAGCCATTCATTTGCTGCACACCGTGATGGAGATCTACGCGAAGGCCTAGGGTGATGCTTTAGGAAGCGTAAGGGGGTGTTCTCTTTGTTAGGTGATTCCCTCCTAGCGAGGTCCGACGGTCGGGATAAGGGCCGCTATGTGTTTCAGCAGCCTGGGGCTGAAGCCATCGAGTTGTTTACGCCGTGGTGGCGATCCACGCAAAGACTTGCGTCTGAATGGACTGGGGTAAGCGCGCTTTTTCTGGCGAATTTTTGAAGCCAGGGTAGGATGGCGCAACCCCAACCTCAAGTCTCAAGTCTCAGACCCAAATTCCAAGTCGAGAGTTGAGAGTCAGCCGCCAGTAGCCCTTCGCCCAGGAGATCTCATGTACGCTGTTTCTGTTTCCATGGAAGTGAATCCTGCGGGCGTGAAGCCTGCGCTGACTTTGGGCGAGGTTTGGCGGGGACTGGAGATCAAAGCCGAGGATCCCGTGCCCTTTGTTCCCGGCATGGAGTCCTGCAAGATTGTGCATCGCACCGATGATGGTTTTGTCCGGGAAGTGGTGGTGCGGGGGCAGATTTTTCACGAAGCCCTGACCTTCACGCCACCGGTTCAAATCCGTTACAAACGACTGAAGGGTGACGACAGTGGCTGGATCATGAACACCCTGAGCGAAGGCCCCACAGGATTTCTCCTGACCTACACCATCGCCTTGAGCTTCACGGGCGTCTGGCCGGGCACCGAGGACGAAAAAACAAAGGGCGATGAGGTGTTGTTCAATTATGCCAACGCCCTGCGACAGACGGTGGAAGCCATACGCGCGAGGGTGGTGGAAGGAAAGCTGTAAGGTTAGATCAGCTTGTCATCTGCCAGCACGGCTTGGGTTTGCGCTTCGCGATAGGCGAGCAGCCTTGCCCGGATGCCTGCATCACCAAGGGAGAGGATGCTGGCGGCCAATAGCGCGGCATTGATGGCTCCGGGCTTGCCGATGGCCAGGGCTCCCACTGGTATGCCTGCAGGCATTTGGACGATGGAAAGGAGCGAATCCAAGCCGTTGAGCGCCTTGCTTTGCATGGGTACGCCCAGTACCGGAAGGTGGGTTTTCGCGGCCATGATGCCTGCCAAAGCTGCTGCACCGCCAGCTCCGGCGATGATCACGCGCAAGCCGTTCTTTTCGGCGTCCACGCAGTATTGAAAAACCTTGTCCGGTGTGCGATGCGCGCTCATGACCAGGGCCTCGAAGGGAACCTGGAGGGTCTCGAGGCAGTCAGCCGCAGGCCGCATGGTTTCCCAATCGGATCGGCTGCCCATTACGATTCCTACGAGTGGTTTGGTTTCCATGCCTCAAGAATGCCTTATTAGTCGTTTTTCGTCCCGACTTTGATTTCAACTCCTGGGCAGGCCGAAAAACTGGTTCATCTCAATTTCCACTCTCTAGCCCAGCGCCCACTCATTCCTGGTTGATTTTTTCGGGCCATGCCCCCGCAATGGAACCATGGCAATGGTGCATACGGAATCCATCGGGCGATATCGCGTGGTAGGAACGCTGGGGCAGGGCGCCATGGGTCGCGTTTATCTGGCGGAGGATCCGGGCCTTGGCATGAAGGTGGCGATCAAGCTCATCAAGCGCGACAACATGCTGGAAAACGAAGTGATCCTAGCGCGTTTCCGTCGCGAAGCGGTGCTGGGAGCGCGGATCCGCCATCCGAACATCGTCGCCATTTATGATGTGGGCCAGGACATCAAGCATGGCCCCTACATGGTCATGGAGTATGTGGACGGTCGGGAACTCGCAGAGATTCTCAAGACGGGCTTCGCGACTATTATTGAAAAACTGGATTGGCTACGGCAGATCGCGAAGGCTTTGCAGTGCGCCCATCAAGGGGGCATCATCCACAGGGATGTGAAGCCCGCCAACATTCTGGTGAGCGTGGATGGTCAGGCCAAGCTTATTGATTTTGGGGTTGCCAAGGTCATGGCGACCGAGCTTACAACCAAAGAAAACCCACCCAATCTCAGCGAGGCTGCCGATGCCGTCAATGAGGATCCAGATTCCTCGCCTGAAGCAGAATTGATGTCTGAAAAGTACGCAACGGCTTGGGGGCTGCTCTCCATGGCCGGAAGCCAGGATAGTGATGAACCCCACCTGGAAATTTTGACCAGTCATGGGGATCAGGAAAGCAATCCTGTTGATGAGACCGAAAAAAATGGGGAGCTGAATCAGGAAAACCACCAGCAAGTTGACCTGACCCAATTTGGTGCGCTCATTGGCACACCTTCCTACACAGCCCCGGAATTGCTGACGGGGCAAGGCCCCTCACCCCAAACCGATGACTTTGCTTTCTCGGTGACGGCCTTCCAAACCTTGTTGGGACAGCTTCCATTCCGAGGACGTGGCACCCGGGATACGTTGGTGCAGATCCGCTCAGGCATTGTGGAATACCCCATGGATGTGCCGACAAAAATGCAGGTGGTCTTCGAGAAAGCTCTGGCCCATGATCCTCGGAGCCGGTATGCGACTCCGGAGGCCTTGGTCGCCGACCTATACCTGGCTTTTGATTTGGAACAGCCTCCTGATGAGATCAAAACACCTCGGCCTGTATCCCAAACCAGCCTTTCATCGGTCAAATCAGCCCGCCATGTCATCCCCTGGGTAAAGTGGGTTGGAGGCGGAATTACTGTGTTGCTCTTATTGGGCATCGGCCTGGATAGGTGGCTTGCGTCACCTTCGGGCCTGGAGGAAATCACCATTCACACGGAACCCCCAGGGGCATCGATTTATGTGGATGGGAGCTATCTGGGTCAGGCACCCCTGGATCGCATTACACTCTCCGAGCCAGGCCGACACTTGAGAGTGGTGAAAAAGCATTATCGGACCGTCGATCGCCACCTCACGCCCGAAGATGGATTCGTCAGTCTGTTGCTTGAGTTGGCGCCCTACGATTTGAAAGTGGAGACCAACCCTCCCAACGCTGAGCTGTTCCTGGATGGCCAATCGGTGGGCAATAGCCCCGCTACCCTCAAGCGCGTCCCGGGGAAAGGGGAACATAGCCTGCAATTGCGGCTGAATGGTTTCGTTCCCAGGACCATCAAACTGGACCCCTTGCGACCTTTGCGCGAGCCCATCCAATTGGACCTTGAAGCCACTGCGGGTCCCAAATAGCAGGTGCTGATGGTCGTGCAGGAAGCTGGCCGAAGGGTTTCGATTGACGATCCCTGATTTGGAACCCAACCGCCTGTTGGCGTTTCATTGAAAATCACAAATGGCAATGGCTTCATCACCTCATAACCTCATAACCTGAATTGATGGCCCGATCCCGTACGTCCAAACGCTTGCTTCTGGCAACGGCTCTGCTGGCGCTGCCGCCGGTTTGGACACTGTGGACCTGGAAGCGCAGCGGTCCCTTGGTGATGCCAGGCACCGTGTTGATCAAGAAGGGCGCCACGGTGGATCAGATCGCAGACCAGTTGGAAAAGGAAGGCGTCATCCGCTCCGCATCGCTCCTCAAGCTCTGGGCCCGGGCACGGCACTTGAAACTCATTCGTGGTGAGTACACCTTTGATTCCCAGGCCAGTTTATCGGACGTCGCCAATAAGCTGCGGCGTGGCGAGATCCACTTCACCAACATCGTCATCCCCTATGCCGCCCACGCATGGACCGTGCAATCGCGCTTGAAGGAATTCGTCCCTGAAGACATTTTCTGGAAACTCTGGAAGAGCCCAAACCTGGCTGCCACCGCGGGTTTCCCTGACGCACCTACTCTCGAAGGACTGGTGGCGCCGGCCACCTATCGGGTCCACCACGCCATGGAGCCTGAAGAGATCTTTCTATCAATGGTGGAGGCCTTTCACCGCACCGTACTCCCGACACTGGCGGATGGGGAGTTGCCGCCTTACCAGACACTCATCATGGCGAGCCTCGCGGAAAAGGAAACCAATCTTCCCGAGGAGTTGCCCATCGTGGCGGGCGTCTATGCGCGGCGATTACGCATGGGTATGCGACTGCAATGCGACCCCACAAGCCAGTACGCCCGTTGGCTCACCGGCGACCTTCGCTTCACGGCGCCGATGCGTGAAGACATCGCACGCTTCCACCCCTTCAACACCTACATCGTGGCGGGGGTGCCACCGACGCCCATCGCCATCCCCAGCCCCGCGGCCATTGAAGCGGCAAAACATCCAGCACCCGGTTCTGAACTCTATTTCGTAGCCACAGGAACCGGTGGCCATCGTTTCGCGCGGACGCTGGCAGAGCATAATCGGAACGTGGCACTTTACCGCCTTGAAATAGCAAGGCAGAAAAAGGAGAAAACATGATCTCCCGGAAGCTTTACGCTGTCCTGGTTCCCCTCGCCGCAGTTAATATCTTCATCGGTTGTGGCCTGATCCCACTTGGCACGCAGCCCATCGGTGAAGTGCGCCAGGCGGCTCCCAGCCTCGAGGGCCGGACCGTGCGGGTAAAGGGCAAAGTGGTGGACGCCAACCAGCTGCCCTTTGTGGGGACACGGTTCTACAAGCTCCAAGACAGCACGGGGGAACTTTGGGTGACCACCAAGGAGCCTCTGCCGGCCCTTGGCGAAGGGCTGGTGGTTGCGGGTGAATTGCACAATACGGCGGTACTTGGAGGCACCTCCATGGGCATCCAGATCCATGAGCGAAGTCGCTTGAAGGCGCGCATCTGATGAAGGCGCGGTTGGATGTGCTGCTGGTCCAGCGCGGCCTGGTGGAAACGCGCACACTGGCCCAGGCACGCATTCTGGCAGGGGATGTGCTGGTTGAGGATCGGCCCGTGACGAAGGCTGGAACAGCGGTGGATGAGGCCGCCAATATCCGCTTGCGGGGCGAGGCGCTGCCTTACGTCAGCCGGGGTGGATTGAAGCTGGAAGGTGGTTTGGATGCCTTTCACCTGGACCCGACGGATCGCCTTTGCTTCGATGCGGGCGCCTCCACCGGAGGTTTCACGGATTGCCTGCTGCAACGCGGAGCCAGAAAGGTCTACGCGGTGGATGTGGGCACCAACCAGCTGCACTGGAAATTGCGGAGCGATCCTCGCGTGGTCAGCATCGAACAGTGCAATCTGCGCCATTGGGATCCGGGCCGTATTCCTGAAAAGTGTTCGTTGCTGGTGGGTGATTTGAGTTTCATCTCTCTGCGGTTGACGATTCTCCCGCTGTTGCCAAGCCTCACGGAAAAGGCAGAGGCGATCCTGTTGGTGAAACCCCAATTCGAGGCTGGCCGCAGCGACGTTGGGGAAGGCGGCATCGTGCGGGACCCGAGCGTGCATGAACGCGTGTGCAGGGAGATCTGGGATTTCTTCGCCGTGTCCGAACTCGCCCCGCAAAGCCTCATGGAGAGCCCGATCCGGGGCGGCGAAGGGAACAGGGAGTACCTGCTGCACCTCCGGAGAGGTGCTGTGGCGGCGGAGTTGCGACTGCCGTCAAGACAACCATAGAGCTTGTCCGTTGCTACGGACTAGTTCCTGGAGGGCCTAGGCAGAGCCGCGCCTGGTAGTGGCGCGAGATCTAGGGTGATCCAGGCATGGAACAATTCCACGGCCCTGGTGTCCACGAGCACCGAGCCCCACGGAGGCATCTGGTAGATGGGCCTTCGCGACGCCACACGATGCAGAATTGAGCTCGCTTCCGGGTGCCTCGGTGTGATGGCAAGAGTCTCGACCGTAGCATCTGGAATGACACAGTGGGTGCGCCGCCCCAGGGTGCTGCGCAGGCCGACTGCCGAGGTTGCGTCGCAGGTGCCGTAACCGTGGTGGAGATCCAGGCTGACATCTGGCATGGGACTGGACGCCAGATGGCAATTTCCGTAACTGGTGTTCAGGTAGCCAAGGACTGAGTGAGTGCCGGGGCTCGTGGTGGGCTCGTGGTGTGGATGCGTGGAGGATCCTCTTTCTAGTCGTAGCTGACCAGGCTCTCGTCCGAGGTCCCGATGACGCAGGCGGTGTTGAGCACGAGCAGTGGGAAGGCCGCCACCTTGCTGCGACCGCCGGCCCCACCATGGGAGCCCACTTCGCAATCCCGCAGCACCACCCAGCGGCCCTGACCCAGGTAATCCGAAACACGGATGTCGGCTTCAATGGTCATGCTTCCACTCACGCTTCCAGTGGCCATCAGGAATGAAGTCTGGTGGGTCTCAGAGTTGCCTGTGATGGTCGGCAAGCTCAGCAAGGCTTCTTCACAATCGGGAATGATCATGATGGCTGAATCCCGTCGCAGACCAAAGAAGGCCAGCTCGCGTTTCAAGTGGGGCAGGGTGACATCCGTGAGTTTCAGCAGCTCACCCATGCGGTTCAGAAAATCCAGAAATCCATGCATGACGGGCACGTGGAACTGTCCTCGAATCCAGCCTGAAGACGTGAAGATCAGCGCCGGGATATGGCGCAGGGGCGGGTGGTATTTCTTGGCCTTGGGCGCTGATCTTGGGGGTGACGGCTGATCCGCAGGGCGAGCGAGGAAGCCTGCCACGATGGACGGCTGGGGCATGGTCTGGGTTCGCCCAGGAGCGATGGTCTGGGTTCGACCAGGGGGCATGACTTGGGTGCGACCAGGTGACAGCGCAGCGGGGGTGCTCGTAGAAGTGCCCCCAGCTTTTGGTATGGAACCCGTTGAGATCCGCTGGGATTCCTTGGGTTTGGGTAGCGGAGCCTCGATGGTTTGAGATTCCATGACCTGCTGCTCCAGTCCAGTTGCCCCTTCCAGGATGGCTTCCCGGAGATCAGATCCCCGCATCAATGCGCCTCGCATCATGGCGCCTGTAAGGTTCGCCCGTCCAAGATTGGCCATGCGGAAATCCACCACAGACAATTTGGCGCGGGTCAGGTCCGCGCCCCGCAAGTCAGCCTCGGCACAGATGGCCCGGGACATATCGGCTCCGCGCAAGTCCGCGCGTTGAAGTCGCGCGCCGGTCAGGTTCGCCTCGGTCAGGTCGGCCTTGCGCAGGATGGCGCCTTCCAGGTTGGCGCTCATGAGCTTGCAACCCGAGAGGTCAGCTTCGCTCAGGTCCACTCGCGTCAGATTGGCCTCAGTCAGACGGTTGCCGGTGAGTTTCGTGAACGAGAGATTTGATCCAGTGAAATTGATGCGCTGAAGATCAATTCCACGGAGGTCCAGGTTTTCGAAGTCCATATGCTCAAAGGTTTTCTTTTTGTCCTTGAGGGCCTGGAGGAAATCATCCCGGGTCAGGTCGGCCATTGGGTCTCCTTGGGTGTGAATTGTGGGACGTGGAGTTCGGATGTTGAAGGAATAATACAATCCTTCCACCAACAGTCCAGGGTTCTAGCGACTACCCGGTGAGCGATGATATACTTTTTGGGCGCACCTCACCCCCATGATTCTCGCCCCAGTTGGCCCTGTCCTTCAGAGCACCGGATGTCCCCGAACCCAGCGTCAATCGGCAGATACAAGGTCCTAGAACTCCTAGGCCAAGGCGCCATGGGCGCGGTTTATCTTGCCCTGGATCCACTGTTGAAGCGGCGACTGGCCGTCAAGGTGGTGAAGGATACTGGCAATGAACAACAAAGTGCGTTGATCCGCTTTCAGCGCGAGGCGGAAATTTCCGCACGGCTGAATGATCCGAACATCATCACGATTTACGATGTGGGCGAGGACCCTGCCATTGGACCCTTCCTGGCTATGGAATACATAGAAGGGAAAAGCCTGGGGTCCCTCATCCGCGGGGATGCACTGGATGCTGAAGAAGCCCTGCGGATGCTACTACAACTTGCCAAGGCTTTGGTGGCGGCCGAAGGTGCGGGTGTGGTGCACCGGGATGTAAAACCCGAAAATATCCTGGTAAGCAACGATGGTCGCCTGAAGCTAATGGATTTCGGCATTGCCAAGGGTGATAAATCCAAACTCACCACCGTCGGGATGATCGTCGGGACGCCATCCTACACGGCTCCGGAACTGCTCAAGGGAGCTGAGGCTACTCCCGCTACAGACCGTTACGCCTTGGCCGTGACGGCTTTCGAGATGTTCTCGGGAGGGCGCATGCCCCACCCCGGAGACACCCTGGGCGCCATCCTATATCACATCGTCCATGAGCCACCGGTGATTCCTGAAGGCATGGATCCTAACCTTGCCAAAGTCCTGCGGCGGGCACTGGATCTCAACCCAACGCTACGTTATTCGGACACTCGGGGCTTCCTGGTGGACCTTGCCATGGCGGCGCGCGTGGGTCCCTCACTGCAAGCGGAAATCGCCGCGATCGCGGTGCCATCAGTGGTATCGGTGTCATCGCCCATTGGATTGCAGGGTGATGAAAAATCCACCATGACCGTGGACCAGATTTTCGCCGCGAATCCGTTCGGCGACTCTCAGCCATTCAACGCCCCGATGAAACCCCACCAGACCTCGTCAGGCAAGTTGCTGATGCCGAAGGAGCCCAGCAGCGGCATGGCCCAAGAAGACGTCCCTACCGAGGATGCCCTGGCCGCCGTCGGCCAGCGCGACCGCCGGGCGACGCGGGAAGCGCCTGAGGAATCCCATTCTGAAATCATTCCACCCCAAAGCTTGATGCGCGCTGCCAATGCGGCCAGGGAAGCAGAAGCTTCGGCACCGCGAAAAGCGTCTTCGGTTCCAGGCTACCGCTACACGCCCCCGGAGCCTGTTGCGGAGCCCAGTCCTGCCTCCAAGGATCTCCCAGCCTCCTTTACCAATTGGGCCATTGCAGCCGGAATTCTGATTCTGGCGCTTGGAGGATGGGCCTGGAATAATTCCACGGCCACGCGCAGCCTGCACGTTGAATCCTTTCCACCGGGGGCTGAAGTGCGGGTGGATGGCCAATTATTGCCTGGCCGCACCCCGCTCAACGCAGAGGTCAAGGCCAGCGCCAGAGAGATCGTCCTGGATCTCCCCTACCACAATCGTGAAACCGTGAAACTCAACGCCAACGAGAATCCCTCGAAGGTGACGCTGCAGGTATGGAAGGACTATACCTACGTGCTCAGCACACCTGCCAATGCTGAGGTCTACGTGGATGGCGCGCCCAAAGGCCAGACGCCGCTCTACGACCTTGAATTGCCTGCGCCTTCGCGGCACCAGCAATTGGTGCTGAAGAAGGATGGCTACCTGCCCTGGTCTGGCCCCCTGGAGCACGGTAAACCCCTTACCGCACCCATCCATCTTGTCCAGAAATCCGTTAGTGGGGATTCAGGCCGCTGAAACAGAACCACTCCTTCAAACATTTGCGATTAGGGTCGTTTGCAGCCCTCTCGCTTTGCTTGGCCAAATGTGGGGTTTCCAAAGAAAAGCCTTGAATATTATTGTCTAGTGTTTAATCTAGACATTATTGGAGTGATCATGGTTGATACAGTGCTCTCAAAAATAGTCGTGGCAGGTGGATCGGGTCTGGTGGGTCTTCCCCTGGTGAAGACCTTGGCGGCTCAGGGGACGCAAGTCCTGGTTGTGAGTCGGCAGCCTTCTCAGGTCAGTCTCCCAGCCGGAGCTACAGCTTGTGGCTATGAAGATCTGCCGAAGGTTCTGGAGGGTGCTGACGCAGTCATCAACCTGGCGGGTGCAAGCATCGCCGGGAAGCGATGGAATAAGGCCTATAAGCGCGAGTTGGTGGAAAGCCGCGTCGGGCTTACCACCCAACTGGTGGCTGCCATGGGGAAATGCAGCCGCAAACCCAAGGCGCTGATCAACGCATCGGCCATCGGGTTTTATGGAGCCCATGATGGAGGCTCCATTTCCGAACAAGATCCTGAAGGCAAAGGCTTCCTTCCTGCCCTTTGTGCCGCATGGGAAAAGGCTGCGGATGAGGCTCTGGCATTCGGTGTTCGGGTGGTGAAGGTGCGCAGCGGGGTAGTGCTCACCCCAAGGGGCGGAGCCTTGGCAAAGTTGGTGCTGCCCATGAAATTATTTCAAGGCTCGAAGCTGGGGCGCGGCCAGCAGGGGTTTTCCTGGATCCACCTTGATGACATCGTGGGCCTCTACATCGAAGCCGCGAAAAACCCGGCTTGGACTGGAGCCATCAATGGCACCGCCCCGCGTCCACTGACCAATGAAACCTTCACGCACTTGCTCGGCGCTCGCCTGCACCGCCCCGTCCTGCCCATACCCTCGTTCTTGACCGAACTGGGCGTCAAGATCCTGTTGGGGGAAATGGCTTCGGAAGTGCTGGAAGGGGCCTTCGTGTATCCGACTCAGGCAATGAAGTTGGGCTACACCTTTAAGTTCGAGAAGGCCGAGGACGCGTTGGCGGACCTGCTTCCCTGATCTCTCGGTTCTTATAAGCGGCAAAGGTCGAGCGGAGTTTCGATCCGGCCCATTTCATGAAAGGTGCCACAGCCATGCGCGAAGAACTCTTTCAAGCCACCCAGGATCTGCCAGTTTCCCGGGACCAGGTATTCTCGTTTTTTGCGGATCCTGCAAACCTTCAGCGGCTCACCCCCGGCTGGCTGCACTTTCAGGTGCAGACACCAGAACCCCTGCCCCGGGGCGAGGGCGCGGTCTTTGAGTACAAGCTGCGGGTTCGGGGTTTGCCACTGCGCTGGAGGACGCTCATCGAGGCCTATGAGTATGGCCATCGGTTTGTGGATCGCCAAGTCCAAGGCCCTTACGCGCTTTGGCACCACACGCACATCTTTGAGGACCTGCCAAATGGTGGGACGCGCATCACCGACCGGGTGCGCTACCGAATCGGCTGGGGCATCTTCGGACGCATCGCCCAAGCCTTCTGGGTGCGGCGGGATTTGGAGGCCATCTTCGCCCATCGGAAACAGGTCATCGCGGAGTGCTTCACAGCGCAGGGCTGAAGGAGCCCGGCCCCTTCATTTGAGTACCTCCATCCGCTCAATCTTCGCCCCCAGTTCCAGGTCGTCGAGAA
This sequence comes from Holophagaceae bacterium, assembly GCA_025361125.1. Taxonomy (GTDB): domain Bacteria; phylum Acidobacteriota; class Holophagae; order Holophagales; family Holophagaceae; genus JANXPB01. Next base: position 11,699 of record JANYBM010000094.1, read on the forward strand.
TTTTCAATGCATGGTCCAGGTCTTCGATTTCACCCATCCGCGTGTATTTTCCGGTGAGATGGGGTGTGGCATTGGTGGTGATGAAGAACTGCGAGCCGCCGGTGTCCTTGCCGGATAACGCCATGCCCACGCTGCCGGGCCCGTACCAATTCAAGCTGTCCTCACAACGCACGGTGTAGCCTGGACCGCCGTCCATGGTGTCGTAGGGAGAGCCCATCTGCACCACGAAATCCGGTACCACCCGGGGTACCAGACGGCCGTTGAAGAAGCCTTTGCGGGCCAAGATCGCGAGATTCGCTATGTTGATGGGCGCGACGGTGGGATCCAGGCGCAGCGTCACCCGGCGCTTCGCCGAAAAGGTGAGGCGAAGGCGCACGGGTTTGCCAGCTGAGGCCAATCGTTCCGCTTCGGCGAGCAAGGCCTTCTCACGTTCGTTGGGTTCCGGTGCTGCGGGCCAGGGCGTAGCCACATCGAGTTTCACCAGCTGCTGGTAGGCAAGGTAGCGGCAGGCCCAATCCGGGTGCTGAAGCCAGGGCTTCAGCAACTCGATCTGCTTTTCTTTTGGCAGCTTCCAGCGCGAATAGCTTTCGATGAAGGTTTGCTGGGGCTCCAGATCGTGATCTTTCCAGGTGAGCTGCATGACGGCATCGAGGTCGGCGGGGGGTTCAGTGAGATCCTCTATGGCCGCTGAGCGCGCGATGGGATTGACACCGTTCAAGAGACGGCCACGGAGAGAATCAGCTAGTTTTGCATCCATTTTCCGCAATGCAGAAAGGAGAATCCCCTGGTCGACTTCACGCAGGGATTCCATGAGGTCCAGAGCTCTGCTCGACGCCCATTGTTTTGGGAATGACCCCAGCACTGGCAGCGTCCAGAACCTAAAAACGGGATTCGATGAGGGAGTCCAGAACCGAGAGAAGAAGGTTGCCAGGCCTTGATCCAGGGAGGCCGGTTTGGCTTCAGAAAATCGAACCCAGGTGAGCTCATCCAACCTTCCGGCCAGGTCCAGTGCTGCCTTGCTTGAAAGAGAACTACCACGCCACTCGGTGCCTTCGAGAAAGCTGGGGTAGAAAGAGCGGGTCAAGCTTGCTTTTGACTCAAGGGCCTTTGACCAATTGATGTCCTCGGGTTTGGAAGATCGATTCCAGGCATCGATCAGAGAAAGGACGGCCCCAGGTGAGGCTTCCACCGGTGGCAACAATTCCTTCTCCTTCCCCGCCATTACCAACCGTAACCGCGCCGCCTGGGCACGGACGGCTCCGACCTTGCCTTCCTTTTTCAACCTATCTAGAAAGCTCTGCAATTCCTTCGACAGTTCGCCGCTCTGGAGCCTTGCGGTGGCGATGTTGGCATCCAGGTACAAGTGCTTGGGCCACGTCTTGGCGTCTTGGGGTAGCAAGCCATCGAGCGCGGTCAAGGCTTTCGGGCTTTTCAAGCGATTGAGAAAATGCAGCGCGGTGAAGCGCTCCTGGGGCGTCTTGGCTGCCTTGGCTTTGGCCTCCCAGATTTCAGCGGTGGGATTTTCCAGTTCCGGGGGCAGCAGCTTGGGCATGCCCGGTGCGCCGATGCGTTGCAGCGTGCGTTGGTAGCGTTCACGGTCAGCCACTGGTAGCGCATCCACTTTCAGGCTCGGCGCGGCGCGGATCCACTCAGCCTGGATGGCCTCGTGGATCGTGAAATGTGGCGCGCTTGCCAACGGTTTTTGCCCAGGCTGGGCTTGGGCCAAGTGAGTTGCCAAGACAAACAGGAGGGATTTCTGAAAGGATGGAGCGCGGAGCATCGGCATGTCCTTGGATAGGGAAAGTGTAGGAGAGATTCCTAAAGAAGCCGTCTGGGTGAGGGTGCCGCGCTTCATTGGTGATTCCATGATGATCCATCAAGCGCTGGAACCGCTCCGCGCCACAGGCGTTCCACTGGTGGCCTGGGGTTCGGCGCACTTGATGGAGCTGTTTGAAGGCAGCTCTGGTTTCAATGCCGTCTATGGAGATCCCCAGGGCAAGCCGAGCGCCCTTGAATCGGTGAGAATTCTCCGAAAGCACAAGGCCGCGGCTGTCATCAACTTGCCCAGAAGCACCCGCGCTTTGTTGGCGGCGTATCTGGCCCGGGTACCCGTGCGCCTGGGTTGGCGGGAAGCTGGCGGACGCATCATGGCTACCGCCTCCCTTCCGTTCAAAGGTCTGACGGGGCATCAAGTGGAGCGCTATCACGCGCTCATCCACCAAGGTTTTCAGAATCTCGGAGACGTGATCCACAGGCCCTTTCGACCGCGGCCAGAAGCCGAAGCGCAAGCAGCCGAAGTCTGCCGTGAATACAACTTGGAAGGCCATTTCGTGCTGCTTTCCCTTGGGGCCATGTCCTGGAATAAACGGCTGGGAACAGCGGTGTGGGTGGATCTGATCCACCGGCTGCAGGGTGAGGCTATTTGTTTCGCGCTAATGGGCGGCAGCGGCGAAGATGAGCGCCAGGCCCACACCATCGTGGAATTGGTGCCGGGTGTTGTTGATCTGACCGGACTCTATCCCCTTTCCACCACCGCCGCCCTGATCGCCCGCAGCTCTGTGGTGGTGGCCAATGACAGTGGTATCGGCCACATGGCCGCCGCTTGCCAAGTGCCCGTGGTTTCAATCTTCGGCCCCACGACCCCTGAAGTCTCCGCTCCCTACAGTCAACGCACTACGGTACTTCAACAAAAAGGTCTGGATTGCCTGGGCTGCCATCGTTTTGACTGTCCTGTGGAGGGGCATCCCTGCATGAATGCCATCAAGGGGGAACGAATCTTCAAGGCGGTCAAAGCCTTCCTTTAGTTACGGTCGAATTTCAAGGTGCTTCCCAGAAATACGGTGGACCTAGCGGTAACCGCCCCGGATTACCTCTGCATGTCCGGCATTCTTGAGTAGCAGTTCCCTTTCCGCCAAGCGCAAATCGGAATCCACCATCATGCTGGCGAGGGTTTTGACCTCCGTCTTGGGCTCCCAGTCCAGGATCCT
>JANYBM010000132.1 GCA_025361125.1 Holophagaceae bacterium
CTGGTAGAAGCGGATCTGTTTCTGGTTATGCTTCTGGTAATTGCGGATGGATTCCAACAAGCGGATGACGCCCACGGCCACCACGTCCACGGTGTATTCGGGCTGGTCGAAGCTCACCCGCACATGGCTCTGGGCGCCCAGATTGTAGACTTCGTCCGGTTGCACATCATCCAACACATTGCGCAGCGCGCCTGCATCCGAAAGGTCGCCGTAGTGCAAATGGAACTGCGACTGATGGTGAGGATCCACATACAGGTGGTCAATGCGGTCTGTGTTGAATAGCGAGGCCCGCCGAATGATCCCGTGGACTTGATAGCCCTTCGACAGCAGCAGCTCCGCCAGGTAGCTGCCATCTTGACCCGTGATCCCGGTAATGAGGGCAACTGGCATGGATCTACTCCTTCATTTATGAAAATATCACTGGTAGAGAATATGCGAGCCAAGCCTGGAGCAGGTTCCATCGCCATCAATATTTAAAGGAACTCTTTTGCAAGAGCGCGCCAACTGCCTGTAGTAGCGCGCCCTCTTGTTTTCTGGCCTTCACAAAGCTGGAGTCTTCCAGCGCACAGCTGGAGCCTCTATGCCGCTGAGGGCTTGGTGTGTATGATGAATGCAGATGCAGTGGTGAAGCGGGTCCCGTAGCTCAGTGGATAGAGCAATCGCCTCCTAAGCGATAGGTCGTGCGTTCAAGTCGCGCCGGGACCACCAGAACTCTTAAGGAGTCCCTTAAGGTGCTCAATGGATGAAATAAGCGAGATTGCCGGATGGAAACAATATTTATTCGTTCGAGTACTTCTCTTCCCATCGATAAAATACAAGCTAGGAAATATTGCCCTGGCTCACAAATTCCCCGGTATCTATGGCGTATAGAGGCATTTCTGCACCTCCATTAAGGTGCAATGGTTGAACTTCAACTCAATTTTCAAGATTGAAGTTTTTTTCTGAAACTCTTGTTACTATCCAAGCACGGAGCTATGCTCATTTGCACGCAGTCTTGTTCATGGAGGATTGATATGGCATCACTCAAGAGTTGGATTCTTCCCCTCAGCGCCTCGGTTGGCCTGTTAGCAGCTGCGGGGGATACGGGCACGCAAACTCCGTCCAGGGGCTGGCCATGGGAAGTGCAACTTCAGCTCGATCAAATGAGCTACGCCAGCGCCGATGTCAGAGGCCCGCTAGGTTCTTTCAAGGCCGGTGCTGATCCAAGCACTGGATTTGGCATTCGTTTCGCAATTGACCCCATCTGCACATCCTGGGGATCAGTGCTTTTTTCTGCCGGGTACCGGGCTCCTAGTGATGTAACTATCAAATACGGGCAGAAAGCTCCTTTTGACCTCAAACATCGCTCGCAGGCTGAAATTGGCGTGATGGCCCGGTTTGGCACGAACGAACCCCGTCGTCGCTGGGAGTGGGGTGTCGGTGTTGATGAGCGATTCGACTCCATGCGCGCCACCGGTGATTGGGGTACCCCAACTGAAGATAAAGCTTGGCGTCCCTGGGTTCGCGGCATGGTCCGCTATGTCTGGGATGATGGCAAGAAAACCCAGCCATTCCTGGGCCTGGAAGTCGCCGGTGCTCTAGGTAAAGTCGAGGTCAACGACCAGAACTATTATCAGGATCTCGTTGTTTTAACAAATACATTCCCAGCTGGTCAACGCTCACGAGTGCAAGGTCCTGAAAGTTTGACCCGGGGGCATTTCCCCACCTTCCAGGTAGCCTTGGTTGGTGGCATCCGCTTCGGACGCAATGCCTGCGGACCCGTTGCCATGGCTCCAGTTCCTGCCAAGGAAGAGGCACCCGCTCCGGTCGTCGCTCCAACTCCAGCACCAGCACCAGCCGAGACCCCAGCGCCCGCTCCGGCTCCTGAGACCACCCAGGCCAAACCTGCTGAAGCTCCGGCGGCCCCGATGGTGGAAATACAGAGCCTTACGGTCCACTTTGGCACCAATAAGTTTGTGGCCAACACGGCCGCGGCCGAAGCTGTCAAAGGTTGGGTTGAGAAATACAAGAGTGTCGTTGATCCAAGCGTCACAGCCGTGATTGGACATACCGACAGCCGCGGTTCCCGTAAATGGAATGAACGCCTTTCCATGAAGCGTGCCGAGAATGTTGCTCATATGCTTAAGACCAATGGCTTGAATCTCGACGGTGCCAAGATCGAGGGCCATGCCTTCGATGAGCCCGTTGGCGACAACAACACTAAAGAAGGCCGCGCCTTGAACCGCCGCACAGATGTCACCTTCAAGGACGGTTCCAAGTTCCGCGTAACGGGCAAGACCGAGACCGCCCCTGACCACACTCGCACCGGTGGCCCCCGCCACCACAAGAAGGCTGCTGTAGCTGCTGATGCCGCTGCTCCAGCCGCGGCTGCTCCAATGGCCGCTCCTAAGACTGCCAAGGCTCCCAAAGCTCCCAAAGCTCCCAAGGCTGACAAAAAGTAGAAGGATAAGATTTAATCAAAAAGGGCCTCTCGCGAGGCCCTTTTTTATGAATCTGAGAAGCTGCGTGAAGCTCAAGCCTTCGTCAGGAATTCTTCGTAAACGCCATGGAAATCTATGATTTTGTGACCATCGAAGTGCCATATTCGGGTGGCCACTTCGTCAATTAAATCCTCGTCGTGAGTCACGAGTAACAAGGTGCCTTCGTACTTTTGAAGGGCCATGTTGAGCGCAACCACAGCTTCAAGATCCAAGTGATTGGTGGGCTCATCCAGCACCAGAACATTGGGTTTCTGTAGCATGAGCTTACAGAACATCAACCGACAGGCTTCGCCCCCAGAAAGAACTTCGGTTTTCTTGGTGCCTTCCTCCCCGCGAAAGAGCATCTGGCCAAGTACGCCTCGAATCTGTTCGACGGTTGCATCTGGGTCGAATTGGCGAAGCCAGTCAACCATGGTCCATCCCGATGGAATGCTTTCTCGAAAATCCTGGGCGAAATAGCCCACCTGGACTTCATGGCCCCATCGGACCACACCGCTGTCGAGCTTCAAGCTGGGTTCGGTAACACCTGTGGCTCCTTCAAGCAACGCATTCAACAGGGAGGACTTGCCCACGCCATTTCGACCCGTGATGGCAATTTTTTCCCCACGCATAATGGTGCCGGAAAACCCTTTGATGACTTCCTTGCCGTCGTAACCTTTCTTGACTTTCTCGAATTCCAGCAGGTGTTTCCCGCTGGGCCGTTTTTGGTCGAATTTAATGAAGGGACGCTGGATGTTTGACCGCGACAGTTCGCTCGGCGCAAGCCGTTCAACTTCCTTGCGTCGGCTATTCACCTGGGAAGATCGGGTGCCGGCCGCGAAACGTGCGATGAATTCGTTCAACTGAGCGATCTTCTTCTCGCGCTGCTCGTTATCGGATTCGATGCGCGAGCGGGTCTGGGTCTTGGCCAAAACCATGTCGTCATAACCACCGGTGTATTGAATGATGGTTTGGAAGTCAATGTCGGCAATGTGGGTGCAGACCGCGTTGAGGAAATGTCGGTCGTGGGAGATGACAAGCACCGTGCCATCGTAGTGGCACAGGAATTCCTTCAGCCAATGGATGGATTCAAGATCCAGATGGTTGGTCGGTTCATCCAATAAGAGAGCCTGGGGATGGCCGAAGAGCGCTTGGGCTAATAACACACGCACCTTCTGGCCACCTTGAAGTTCACTCATCTTGCGTTCGTGCATGGCTTCGGGAATATCCAGGCCATCCAGCAAGATCGCGGCATCGGCTTCGGCGGTATATCCGTCCTCATCACCCACAATGCCTTCCAGTTCGCCCAGGAGCATGCCATCTTCGTCGGTCATGTCCTCTTTGGCATAAATGGCGTCCCGCTCCTCCAGAGCCTTCCAGAGGGCTTTATTACCCATGATTACCGTGTCAATCACGCGGAATTGATCAAAAGCGAATTGATCCTGACGCAGGATTCCAAGCTTCCGGGGACGCTGGACTATACCCGTCTGCTGCTCCAATTCCCCAGCGAGAATCTTCATGAAGGTGGACTTGCCTGAACCGTTGGGACCAGATAGGCCATAGCGGTTGCCGGGATTGAAGGTTGTGTTCACATTTTCGAAAAGTATTTTTGCACCGTAGCGCATGGTGACGTTTTGAACCGCAAGCATGAAAACCCCAGATATCGGCCGGTGATTTCGGCCCCAACCCTCAAGATTAGCGTGGGAAGCAGCCTTTCTGGAGCATTTTTATCTAAGGCCAGAGTCCAGAGCGTTGTCCCATAGCCGTAAATATTTGCAATACTGGTATACGCTTGCCCACATCCCACTGAACCTACCATTGAGGAATTTTTCGCTCATGCCCCTTGACCCAGAAAAAATTGGTCGCTACGAGGTCCAATGCGTACTCGGGCGTGGAGCCATGGGCGTGGTCTATCTGGCGTTGGACCCACTGCTAAAACGATCTGTGGCGATCAAAACCATGCGGGACAATGGTGAAGATGTCGCCAACACCATGGAGCGCTTCAAGCGCGAAGCCGAGATCAGCGCAAAACTGAATCATCCGAACATCATCACGGTCTTCGACGTGGGCGTGGACAAGGAGATGGGTCCATTTCTGGCCATGGAATACATCCAGGGTGCGAGCCTTGCGCACCTGATCAAAGAGAACCTGCCCATGGATGTGGGCTTGCGACTTTTGCTTCAAGGGATGGCCGCCCTGCAAGCCGCAGAGAAAGGCGGAATCATCCACCGCGACATTAAACCCGAGAACATGCTGGTGAGCCTGGAAGGCCGGTTCAAGCTGATGGATTTCGGCATCGCGCGCGGGGATCAATCAAGGCTCACCGCCGCGGGAATGGTGTTTGGTACGCCATCCTACACCGCTCCGGAATTGCTGGTGGGTGGTGATCCCTCGCCCGCCACCGACCGCTATGCCTTCGCGGTGACCGCATTTGAAGTCTTCACTGGATCCCTGCCTTACCAGGGGACCAGCGTGGGGACCACGCTATACAGAATCGTTCATGAAGCCCCTAAAATGCCCACCACCTTGCACCCACAGTTGCAGGAGGTTTTCCTTAGAGCGTTAGCCAAGGATCCCGATCAACGCTACCGGGATCTGGCAGGTTTCATGTGGGCCCTCATCAGCGCGGCACCGATCGCGAATGACCAGAAAGCCAAGCTGCTGGACAACCTTGAAAGCAACAGACCGAATAGTGGCACCTTTGATTTTTCAGTGAACACCCAAAGCAATCCAGTCACCTCGCCCGGTCTTAGTTCCAGTACTCCTTCAAATGCCCAAGAACTTATTTCCACGATGCTGACTGAATCGGGATCAATCGAATCATTTCAGATCCCGGAACCAGAATCGGCAGCCGGGACGCTATCTGAAGAAAGCTCATCCCACGCTGAAGCCATGGGAAGTCCCGAAGAATTGGGTGAACCTCTTCCCGAGCCGGAAATTCCAACCGCTGCGGAAGTCATCGCCCAGTTGAGCAGCGCTGAGCCTCGGACTAGCAATGATGACTTCACCCAACCTGCGTTGAATGTGGCGGAGTTGCCACTCACCCAACCGGTCCAAAAGCCAGAAAAGACCATGCCCGTGAAACGTGGGCGAGGCCTATGGGTGGCTTTTCTAGTCGTTCTGGTTGTCGGAGGCCTTGGATCAGCTGCTTACTTTTTAATGAATACCAAGAAGCCCACCCGAAACGTGGAAATCCTGAGTGAGCCGCCAGGTGCCCTGGTTTATCTTGAGGGCGTAAGCCTGGGAGAAACGCCACTCAGCAAAGTGGAGCTGAAGGATGGCGCTTCGATGCTGAAGGCGGAATTGGCGGGCTATGAATCCAAGAGCTATACGATCAAACCAGGGGAAACGGTTGTAAAAATACTTCTTGAATTACCAGCTTTTCACCTTTCGATCATTACGGATCCTGTAGGTGCCGAAGTGTACCTCAATGAAAAATCCATAGGGAAAACACCGATTCAAAGTCTTGGCCTTCCCATGGAAGGCGCGCGAAGGCTGCGTATTACGCATGATGGTTACCTGCCCTGGGAAGCCGAGGTGGACCCTGGCTTACCGTTCCCGGATGTGGTGCGACTGACTCCGCTGCCAAAGAGTCGTCGTTGAGGGTTGACGTTTGACGTTTGGGAATGCGTCAAAAAGCTCGCGATTGTAAACAGGTGGCAATCATCAAGGCCCAAGCACGACTTTTTTTCTTGCTCCCAAGGGTGCGCGTTCCATTCCTCGCAATGCTTTCTGCCATGAATTCGCATCCAACCCGATACCGATGATCACTGCGATCCGAGCCGCGGGGCTATCTGTCGTGGGGGCTGGCAACGGAGCTACTTCCAGCCTTCCATCTGCCACCTGGAAGGCCCAGAGATCGCTGCCATCATTTCGCGCCGGCCAGCCATCAAAGCTGCAGATACCCTTGGCCCGCAGCAGCTCTCCACCAAGCGGGGGACGTTGGAACAAGGATTCAAGGCCGGTCGGATCAATGGGGTGATCCCAATGCATAGTCAGAGATCGGGCTTTGGCGAAGCTCGGGCCTTCGCTCTTGATCCAACCTTTGGGCAAAGGCTGAAGATCCCCATCCCAGGGGTTCACGGCATCCGCCGAAGTCACGCCTTGTCGCGATTGCACCAGCGGGATCTTGGGAAATGCCCTCCGGATCTCGCTTTCCCAGGCCATCGCCTGGGCTGGGTCCAGGTCTGCCTTGCTGATATGGACCTGACTAGCAAGAGCGATTTGGCGGCGCAGCAGTTCACGGGTTCGCAGGTGATCTACAGGACCCAGGCAAGACACGATGGTGAGGCAACCCACCAGCCTCAGGCGGCCACGGAGCAAAGGGTTTAATTCCAAATCCAACAACTCAGTGGGGTCCGCGAGTCCAGTGGTCTCCATCACCACGCGTTCCGGCCTCTCCCCGGCGGGCTGATCACACCACGCGGCGAGGGCTTTCACCACATCATCGCGAAGGCTACAGCAGACACAGCCATTGACGAGATTCGCGATGCCCGCCAGCTCAGGGCGCTCCGCGTTCACCAATGTCTCATCCACGCTCACGGATCCGAATTCATTGATGAGAACAGCCACCCGGCGATGGGACGCGATTTCGTGTTTCAGGAGACGATTTACCGCTGTGGTCTTGCCAGCGCCCAAAGGACCCGTGACGATGAGAACTTCGATCATTCATCCACCCTGTCTACATGATGCCTGCAACCGACGCCTCCTATATCGCACTTGTGAGCCTGGCCGCCGCGGCGGCGCGAGCCCTGCGTCGAGGGCTGCCTCCTGCTTGGAGAATGAGACTGGAGGCTCTTGCGCCGGAAGGTCTTCGGCCAGGTTGGGTCTGGGTTCACGCAGTGAGCGTCGGCGAATTGATCCTGGCCAAGGGCCTCTCGGAAAAATTATTGGACGCTCGCCACCGAGTCCACATCACCACTGGAACAACTGCGGGGCTGGCATTGCTCCGTGAGCGGATCACCCAATGGGACCAGGGTAGGGGGTTGCTTAGCGGCGGTGCTTTTCCAGTGGATGATCCGGTCGGATTGGAAACTTTCTTTCGAACTCCACCCAAGACTTTCATTGCACTTGAGACAGAACTTTGGCCGAATCTCATCCGACGTCTGGAGGCCTGCGGTGTTCCGAGGATCATCGTGAATGGGCGATTGACCGCAAGAAGCAGTGCCCAAGTTGGTTTGGGCGGGCGATGGCTCAAGGGCGCCGTGAAGCGGCTTTCCCTGGTGGTCGCGAGAGACGAGGAATCCGCTGAGGCTTTTCGTTCCATGGGCGCTCTCAATGTCGCTTTAGGTGGAAACCTGAAAGCGGACCTGTCCTCACCAGGAACCCTGGTAGGCCTCTGGGACGACCTGCGGCTTGGCTGGCGGAAAGATATGGTTATCGTCGCAGGAAGCACCCTGGAGGGCGAAGAAGCCCTGGTGTTGGGGGTCTGGAAGCATTTGAACTCCTCGTACCCTGGACTGCGTCTGATCCTTGCACCTCGCCAGCCAAGACGCTTCGATGTGGTGGCTGGGCTCCTGAAAGCACAGGGAATTCCATTCAAACGAGCTTGGGAACCAGGTCCTGTGGATGTGCACCAGTGGCAGAAAACCGAGGTTCTTCTGCTGGATACTTTGGGGGATTTGCCCTCGGTATATGGGGAAGGCACCATTGCGCTCGTTGGCGGCGGTTGGAAAGGTGTTGGTGGCCACAATCCAATCGAGCCTGTTCGATGGGGGCTCCCGACTCTGATAGGACCGGGCTATCAAAATTTCGAGGATCTGGTGGGGCCCCTCAAAGCCGCTGGGCTTTTGAGAGTGGTCGCAGAACCTGGGTTGTTGGAAGCCCTTCAATTGGCCCTTGAGACAGCCTCCCTTCGGGGGCCGGGGTGGGATAAGCTTTCCTCCCTGCCAGACGGATTTTCAGGTGCATTAGAAAAAACTTGGAGTTTGATCCAGCCCTTTCTTCCACCCTCGGCTTACTCTAATGAATCAATCCTGGAGATTTGAATAGATGCAAGAACAACCACCCCATGTTCTGCTCGTTGATGATGATGCGGCCGTTCTGGGAATGGTGTCGGACGCGCTTAGCCATTTTGGAATCAAGGTCCATGCCTTTTCTGAAGGAGGGCTGGCTTTGGCCTTTCTGGAAGATACGAGCTCACCACCCATAGACATGGTCATTTCCGATATCAATATGGATGGCATGGATGGTTTTGACGTTGTCCTTCGAGTTAAGGGCATCCAATCAAATCTGCCGGTAGTACTCATGACTGGACAGGCATCGTTGGAATATGCGGTACGAGCCATGCGAATGGGCGCGGCAAACCTATTTCAAAAACCGCTGGCCTTAAAGGAACTGGTGAAAAATGTGTTCCACCTGGTGGAGATGCATCGCGAATTCCGGTTGGCCCAGGATGGGTTGAAGGGCCTCTTGAAAGAAACGCGACATTTTTCTTTTCGATGTGATGATCTCGACATTGGCAGCATCGTGCGCCATCTGACTGACAGGCTCGTGCCTATGGGATTCGCATCCCCTGCCAACGTGGATGTTATTTCCATGGCCTTTCATGAGGCAATGGTTAATGCACTGGAACACGGAAACCTGGAATTGGACTCCTCTATGAAGAGTGATGTCTTCAGCGAGTCGGATCCATATACGGTGCTGCGGTTGGAACGGCTTTCAGATGAGCAGTTCGCGTCCCGCACGGTGGACGTGTTCATGGAATCCACACCCGATCGGTTCAAGGTGATCATTACAGACCAGGGACCAGGTTTTGATACTTCCCGGGTGGCGAACGCCGCCGAAGATTCCCTGAACAAACAAACCGGCCGAGGCCTTGCCATGATCCAGATAGTCATGGACGAAGTCACATTCAATGAGCAGGGTAATCAGATCAACTTGGTGCTGAAGAAGAAGCCTTGTCCTGACCCTTGATAGGCCAGAAGGCCCCTTGCCTGAGTCCTTCTGGTACCTACCGTAACTATGGTATCTAGAGTGTCTAAGCCCTAGGCTTGCGACTCGGAGTCTAAAGCACACCTTCGATGAAGGCCTTGATCTGCGGTTTGGGTTGGCCACCGACAATCTTGCCCTCCGGTTTGCCATTCTTGAACAAGATCAGGGTTGGAATGGACATGATGCCGTACTGGCCGGCTACTTCGGGGTTCTCATCCACGTTCATTTTGACAAATTTGGCCTTGCCGTTCATTTCTCCCGCCAACTCATCCAGGATGGGGGCGATCATTTTACAGGGGCCACACCACGGGGCCCAGAAATCCACGAGGGTGACACCTTCCTTCACAGTCTCTGAGAATTGTGCATCGGTTATGTGGGTGACGAGATCAGACATGGGGCTCCTTTAATTGTTTGGTGACGGATCGCGGGATGGGACACTCCGATCCAGGACACTGACTAGAGAATACCAAGGCTTGGGCACCTCGGGGTCAAGCTGTCTTGAGTCTTTGTGACTCAGGGCACCGGTGACAGCCCATCCGGGGGTGGGGAACTGCCCCATTGAGCGATGGTGAAAATACTCATGTAGCGATCATTGGTGTCTCTCAATCGTTGGGCCAGCACCTCGCAAAGGGCATAGAGCACCTTGAGAGCCAGGTGGTGGTGGGATTCGATGAGATTACGTAAATCTTTGAGTGGAATGAAAAACAACTCAGTCCCCTCATGGGCGATGGCATCTGCAGCCCTAGCCGAAAAATCTATCAGCGCCATCTCGCCAAAAAAGGCATGGGGTTCCAATACGGTGAGGGCTTCCTCCCCCGTTGGGCTGCTTTTAGAGATGCGTACGGAACCTTTTACGACAATATAAAGCCCATCTCCAGGATCTCCCTCCCGGAAAATGAAATCGTTACCTTTATAAGATTTGACCTGCCCGATGATGAGAATTTGGGCCCGCTCGGTCTCATCCAAGTTTCTGAAAAGAGGTGATTGGGTCAAAAAGGCGGTATTGATCACATTGATCACCAAGGTGTGAAAACGCAGTAGAGGGTTAAATTCATGGGTGGAAAGGCACCGTAGAGGCTACATCAAGGCCAAAGCCTCGGAGCCCAATGTACTTGGTTTCGTGCCGACTGAGGAGGCGCATTTCACGGATGCCCAGCTGACGCAGGATTTGAGCACCTACACCCACATCCCGATCACTGGGAACCGATGAGGCTGAGGACCCCAATGAATGCGATTCATCCTGCACACCTTTGGTGGAAGCATGACGGCGGAGGTAGACAAGCACGCCACGACCCTCGAACTGAATGGCTTTCATGGCCGATTGGAAGGCGCAAAAACCTTCCGTTCCAAAGCCCTGGAGATCATCCGGAAGAGATTCCAGGTGAACCCGCACAAGGGGTGGTGCACCGGAAAGGTCCCCCATGGAGAATGCCAAATGGCTGCCACCATCCAGAAGGCTGGCGAACCGGTGTATCCGCAGGGTTCCCCAGGCTGTGTGGGACTCGCGAACTTCCAGCTCCTTCACAATGGGATCAATGCGAAGGCGGTAGGCCACCAGATCCGCTACAGTGACCATGAGCAGGCCATGTTTTTCACAAAAAGGGATGAGATCAGGCACCCGGGCCATGGTGCCATCGTCTTTCATGATCTCGCAGATGACGCCGCTAGGGTGCAGCCCAGCCATTCTTGCCAGGTCAACGGAAGCCTCGGTCTGGCCAGTGCGAGTAAGGACCCCGCCGGGCCTGGCTCGGAGAGGGAACACGTGGCCGGGTTTCACGAAATCCGATGGTTTAGCCTCCGGAGCGATGAGTGCTTGAATGGTTCGGGCTCGGTCCTGAGCACTGATACCTGTGCTGGTGCCATGGCGGGCTTCTACGGAAATGCAAAAAGCGGTCTCAAAGGGGCTCGTATTGTCTCTGACCATGAGGGGTATTTGCAGCCGGTCCAGGGTTTCACCTTCCAGGGCCGCGCAGATAAGGCCACGGCCATGGGTTGCCATGAAGGCAATGGCTTCGGGGCTTACATGTTCTGCCGCCAGGGTCAGGTCCCCCTCGTTTTCACGGTCCTCGTCATCAACCACAATGACCATCCGTCCTTGGCGGATATCGGCTATGGCTTCTTCGATCGGGGCGAATGGGCTGGTCATGGATGCCTCGGTCTTGGAAGAATTCAAGGGGCGGGAGAGGTTGGGCTTGCTGTCAGTGCTCATGTTACGATTCTAGAACACAGCGATCATTTGAATCATGAGAGGAATACTTCGATGTCCCAGGGTCTCATCCAAGGGTCTATGCGTGAAGCACCATTGCCCGACATCATCCAGTTGGTGAGCCAAGGCTCAAAAACTGGTTGTTTCAATGTGGTTGATGATTCACGCAGAGCCAAGATCTATCTCAAAGATGGTCGCATCGTTCATGCGGTGAGCAGCACCGCAGAGGGCCTGGATGCTTTCTATGAAGTGGCACTCTGGTTGGATGGAAGCTATACCTTTGAAGAAGGGGACCAGGCAATTACCCCCACCATCACCAAGCCCAATGCTTCGATTCTGATGGAGATGGGCCGTCGCATGGATGAGTGGCGCGTCATAAGTCAAAAGATCACTTCCCTGGATCTCTACCCCACCTCGACACTGCTTCCGGGTGAAACACCAACTGGCGTCAATCCACGGGAAGCAAAACTTCTGGGCATCGTAACGGGCTGGTATTCTGTGGCGGAATTGGCGGAGGTCACTCAAAAACCAGTTCTCACGGTGGCCAAAGATTTATATGGTCTGGCCATGGCCGGGCACATCACACTCAAGGGTATTCGATCAGGCAAAAGACCTGCCGTTGAAACCCTCCCACCAAGTGCCCATGCGGATCAGGCGGATCAAACGGCCCAACTGGCTCAGACCTCCGTTGAACCTGCGAAGCGCGAGGCCCCTCATGGGTTCCCTCTGGCTGAGGACTCCGGTGCCTTCCCAAGCACCATCGCGTCTGGGCAAACTACTGCGCCACCAGCACCAACTCCGCCTGTGCCTTCCGCTCCGCATCACGCCACGATTTCAGCACCCTCTCCTTTGATGATGGACCCCGTCAGGATGGCTAAATACACGGCTTTCACCCAGCGTATTGCCGTTACTGCCAAACAGGTGTTGCCAGTGGAGCATCACGAAATGGTGAATCGCCTTCAAGCAAAAGCCACTCAGTCTCTATTGAGCGGGGGTGGCCCGGATGCGGTGAAGGAAATGGCGCTTGGTGTTTCCCGCTCTGCAGTAGATGCTGGGGCGGACGCGGAACTTGTGAAGTCCCTGAACGCACAACTGAAGGCGCTCTTCGCGAGCAAATAAAAGGGAATCTTATGCGCCATGGTGGAATTTTGAGCCTTGTTTGGGCTCTGTTGGCTATTGCCTCCTTGAACTTGTCCTGTGTGGACGTACCCGGCGGGGGAACCACTGGCGGCACGGTGCTCTACGCCTATGACAGCAACGCCCACCAACTCATCGAATGGGATGCCAGCACCTTCTATGATAGCGATAGCCCCACCACGCTCAAGATCGTCAGCAGCAGTGTTTTCACGAACCAGATGGGAAATCTTGCCTGGGGGGGGCTCTGTCTAGATTCCAGCAACAATCGCCTTTTTATGGTGCATGAAACCACGGGTGACGTTGTGCGGGTGAATAACGTCCGGAACCAAAGCGGCACTATTTCCTCTACGAGCGCAGATGTCGCAAAATTCACGCTCGGAAGCAGCAGCGACCGGTTGCCTTCCGGAAAATTCGGCCAGGCGACGATTGACCCAGCTACGGGGACCCTTTTTGTCACAGAAAAAAATGATAGTGACACGCGCATCTGGGTGGTGAGTGGCGCTGGCGTGATTCTGGACGGTGCGACGGTGCCACTCACGTCCATCACAGCCTCGGGAGATAAGGAATGTACGGGTGTGGCCGCAGGGTTGGGCGGTCAGGTTTTCTCCTACTTCAATACTGGTAGTGCCATTGGCATTGATCAGATCAACGGCCCAAGGTTGCGAAAGGGAACCTCCACTGGATTCTCTGCAAATGTATCGGTGCTGGTGGGAACGAACACCGGGGTTGGGAAATATGGATCGTTGGCTCTTGACTCCGGGAACAACCTTCTTTTCGTAGCTCGGCACAACGTGGATGCTTCCACCGTTGAGAAACCTGTCACAGGGAAACCTGTGCTCGCTTTTTCAGTTGGAAAATTTAATGGAGGTGGCTACGACCAAGCACCCGATTTCACGTTGGGGACTGCCGCAGATCAAGGCAACCTAAGAGTTTTGGCCCACCCCGGCAACCGGGAATGGCTTGCGGCGCTCAACTCCAGCGGTGAAGAACCTGCGAACGTCATCCACATTTGGAAACTGCCGCGGGATTCCGGGTCAGTCCCAAAGATAAAAAACATCACCGCGGCGCTCTTCAAGGGTATTGCTTTTGATGGAAACAATTGATGCTTCAATTGCGACTGCTGGCTCTGCTGTTCCGGGATGTGCTTCGTGACATCCTGCGGCACCGGGGACAGCATGCGCTGGCGGTTATCACATTGGCTTCAGGCCTACTGCTTGCCGGTGGCGGCCTGCTGTTGGTGGAGGGCCTGGATCGCTGGGTCAATCATTTGGAATCCATGGCCAAGATCACGATATATGCCATGGAGGGCGCGCATCTAGATGAACCCGAAGCTCGTCTAAAGCGTGATCCTCGTTTTATTTCCGTGCGCCGGGTTTCTTCAATCGAAAACACCAGAGGCTTTCTCGCCACCACGCGCGAAGCCGGGCTCATGCTGCAAAGCCTCGGGCAAGAGGCCCTTCCTGAAACCTTGGAATTGACTCTTCGTCCAGAATTGCTGCCCGCAAAAAAGGCGTTGGCGGTGGGCGAAAGTTTAAAGGAAATCCCCGGAGTGGGTGATGTGGTGGTGGATCAGGAGCGGTTGGAAGCACTCCAGCGGAACGCTCGCGTCTTGCGCAATGCCCTCTCAACCCTAGGGCTTTTGTTGTTGGTGGCAGCGGGATTTGCTACGGGAAATGTGATCCAGATGACAGTTCAGGCGCGCAATGATGAAATTTCCATCATGCGGCTGGTGGGTGCAACTGAAGCATTCATCCGTCGCCCCCTCATTTTCGAAGGAGCGGTGCTTGGCCTGGCTGGCAGTGGTCTTGCTCTTGTGGGACTTTTTGCCATCTGGCTTCCCGTTGCAAGAGGCTGGGGCGGTATCTCCCCATTTCTTGTGAATCTTGCCAAAGAAGGATTTTTTTCGTGGCACAGCATCCTGTTACTCGCCATTGTCGGAGCTGCCACAGGGGCTTCAGGAGCTGCGTTGGCCTTTCGGGCCACCCAGAAGGAAGAGCGCCAAATGCGAATCGCCATGGAGAGAGCCAATTAAGCAGCGCCAATTAGGCGGCCTGCTTTATTCATAAGGGAGCACCTATGATGCGCAAGCAAGAAGCCCTTGATTACCATTCCCAGGGACGCCGAGGAAAGATCGAGGTGGTTCCCACCAAACCCACCAGCACCGCCCGGGACCTGGCGCTTGCCTACACCCCCGGTGTGGCCGAGCCCTGCTTGGAGATTGAGAAGAATCCCGAGGATGCCTACAAATACACCGCCAAGGGCAACCTGGTGGCGGTGATCTCCAACGGCACCGCAGTGCTGGGCCTGGGCCATATCGGCGCCCTGGCCGGCAAGCCCGTGATGGAAGGAAAGGGTGTCCTCTTCAAGCGTTTCGCCGACATCGATGTGTTCGATATCGAAGTGGACGAATTGGACCCTGAGAAGTTCATCCAGATCGTGAAGGCTCTGGAGCCTACGTTCGGTGGGATCAATCTGGAAGACATCAAAGCACCGGAATGCTTCGAGATAGAGCGGCGCCTCAAGGCGGAGATGAACATCCCGGTCTTCCATGATGACCAGCACGGCACGGCCATCATCAGCACCGCTGCGTTGTTCAACGCTGCGGAACTCGTGGGGAAGAACCTCCACGACATGAAGGTGGTCTTCAGCGGCGCTGGGGCCGCGGCCATCGCGTGCGCCGACATGATGATCGCGGCGGGCGTGCGCCTGGAGAACCTTTGGCTGTGCGACACCAAAGGCCTGGTCTACGAGGGCCGCACCGAAGGCATGAACAAATATAAAGAGAAGTTCAAAAAACCTTCGTCGGCCCGTACGCTCGGGGACATCATGCCGGGTGCTGATGTGTTTGTGGGCTGCTCCTCGAAGGGCGTCCTCAAGCCGGAGATGGTGGCCGCCATGGCACCGAATCCCATTGTCTTCGCCATGGCCAATCCCGATCCTGAAATCGACTATCCGACTGCCAAGGCTGTGCGCAATGACATCATCATGGCCACCGGGCGCAGCGATTACCCAAACCAGGTGAACAATGTGCTGGGTTTCCCCTTCATCTTCAGAGGTGCCCTGGACTGCCGGGCCACGGAAATCAATGAACCCATGAAGCTGGCAGCGGCAAAAGCCCTGGCGGCGCTGGCGAAGGCGGACGTTCCGGATAGCGTTTCAAAGGCCTACGCGGGGCAGAAGTTCAAATTCGGACCCGAGTACATCATTCCCAAACCTTTTGATCCCCGTGTGCTTCTGTGGGTCGCGCCAGCCGTGGCCCGGGCCGCTATGGAGACGGGCGTCGCCAAGGCGCCCATCGCCGATTTCACCAAGTACGTCGAGCATCTGGAAGGCCTGCAGGGACGCAGCAAGGATGTGATCCGGACTGTGTTGCACCGCGCCAAAGAAGACCCCAAGCGCATTGTCTTCCCAGAAGGCGATCATCCGCAGATCCTGAAAGCCTGCCAGACCATGGTGGATGAAGGTATCTGCGTGCCTATCTTGCTGGGCCATGTGGACAAGATCCGCGGCCTCATGGAGGAACTGCACCTCGATCTGCGGGATGTGGAAATTCTGGATCCGGAATTCGTGGAATGGCGTCGGGAGGCTGTTGAGCTTTATTACGAGCTGCGGAAGCGGAAGGGCGTTACGCGCTTCGAGGCGGACCGGCAGACCTTGCGCCGCATCGTCTTCGGCGCCCTGATGTGCCGCATGGGCCGCGCGGATGGGCTGGTATCGGGCCTCACTCAGCAGTACCCCGACACTATCCGGCCCTGCCTGGAACTCATCGGCCCCAAAGAAGGCGTGCGGAAAGTCTGCGGCGTCTATACCCTGGTGCTGAAAAACCGCGTGGTCTTCTTTGCGGATACCACCATGAATGTCGAACCCACCGCCGAGGAACTGGCGGAAATCGCGATCCTCACTGCGGACCTTGCCCAGAACCGGTTCGGGATCGAACCGCGCATCGCCATGCTCTCCTACAGCAATTTCGGCAGCGTCACCCACCCCGTCGCGAAGAAGATGCAGGAGGCGGCCCACCTGGTCCAGGCGCAGCGCCCGGATCTGCATTGCGATGGCGAGATGCAGGCGGATACAGCGCTCAGCGCCGACATCTTGGCGGAGAACTACCCGTGGGCCGATGTGCAGGGTGGCGCCAACGTGCTGATCTTCCCTGGGCTTTCAAGCGGAAACATCGCCTACAAGCTGGTCCAGCGGCTTGCTGGCGCCGAAGTCATCGGCCCCATCACCTGCGGTCTGAAACAACCGGCCAACATTTTGCAGATGCACAGCGATCTGAACGACATCCTGCACCTCACCGCATTGACCGTCGTGGAGGCTCAACAGAAGGTATGAGAGGGCGAGGTGGTGAAGGATCAAGGCGAAAAGGCTTATGCCAGCCGAGCCTTCACCACCTCATTCTCGTTCCAGCTTTTCCATCCATTTCATCAACTCGGGATCACTTCCATTGCTACGGTCGAGGGCAGCCCGAAAATCATCCATGGCTTTTATTGCCTCGCCACGTTTGAGATACACCATGCCACGCTCTTTGTAGGGCAGGCTGTCACCTGGGTCGAGCAACTGCAAGTGGGTAGATGTCCAAAGGGCTTCCTCCCACGCTTCTGTTTTAAAGAACCGCAAGTGTAGGTTGCGAACCAATCGCGTGATGATGGCGCGGTGGGTGGTGGGTTTCAGCATGTCGGGCTTGAAGACAAGCCGGTCCGAGGTGGCCCTGGACACTAGGTCCGCGGCTTCCTCTTCCCCAACTGCACGACCGCCATGGAAGGGATCAATGCACAGCAGTCCCTCGTTTGAACGAAGCCCGGCAAGGAAATGGCCGGGTAGGCCAATGCCCACTGCATCAAGGCCCAGGCGCCTGGCCACATCAATCCAAATGATCGAAAGCGAGATGGGCAAACCCCGCCGACGCGAGATTACCAAAGGTAAAACCGCATTACGTGGATCTTCGTAAGTTTCTCGGTCGCCACGAAGCCCCACATGGCGGAACAGATAATCATTAACCCCTTCTAACGCTTCCACCGTGTCCCAAGGCAGGGGCATGCGGCCAGCCAGACGATCCGCCCAATGATCCAGAACCCCAAGGCAAGGGCTTGGATCGGGATCATCGAGCAGTGGAGAAACTGCGTGGATGGCTCCTTCTGCGAGCTGTTCACAGTCCGGATCCCGCAGCAGGAATTCGTGGAGCGACACTTTAGATTACCGCCCACCAGCCCGGGCGCGCCAGACACGACCCACGATGAAAGCTAGCAGTCCTATGCCCATGGCCCAATAGACAATCGGATAGAAGCTGTTGGTAGCCGCTTCCACTTTCTTCTTTTCATCCGCTATGCGTGCATTCTCTTCGATGGAGAGTTTCTGCCGGATGTCGCGGGCATCGGCGACGGCTTTCTTCTGGGAATCTCTTGTTTTTTGGAGATCCTTCATCGTTGGATCCTGGCCTTCGGGGGCGTTGTCCTGGGTGTCCTGCAAGATAAGCTTTATATGGGTGACGGGCTGGAGACGTGCGTGCTGATGGTGCCGATTAGCCATGGTTGGATGCGGGTCAGATGCAATTGGCCGGTAGCTGCCTTCTTCTGGAGTCTGCGTGCGGTCGTTTGCACTGTTGTCCAAGGCCTCGGTGAGGTCTTGAATATCCAGGCGCATGGCCTGCAATTCAGTGTGCTGGCGATTCAGCAAACCGCCATGAAGCCAGAGCAACGCTACCTGCGCAGCGAGGACAAGCACCAAGGCGGATTGAATCCATCCAGATTGGCGGGGTTCTGGTGACTCATTCATATGGCGTCCCTTCCCAGAATCAATAGGGTACGGTCATCCCGGTTTTGAGTCTCGAAATTCGCTACATCCTGGAAAACGGCTTCACAGGCGGCCCGGAGGCTACCCGTGCCCCACAGTCGCTGCAACTGTGCACGGAAGCGATCCAACCCATACTGTTCACTTGTGTTATTCATGGCTTCGGTGAGGCCATCGCTATAGAGCACCAGCCATTCTTTAGGCGCTAGTTGCCCTTCCTGAATTTGCCAATCACCAGGCCCAGCCGGGCGTAGACCCAAGCCTCGACCATGCGGATTCAGTTCAAGTGTTTCATGAGGTTGCGAACCCTTCACCAGCAAGGCCGGGGGGTGGCCTGCGCGGGCAAGCCGATAGTGTCCATCCTCATCCCATTCCAGCAGACATAGGGTCAGGAAATCCCGCTGGCTCATTAAGGTTCGAAGGGTGTGGTCCAAGGAGGGCAGGATAGCCTCCAGGCTTTGATCTTCCCGTTCGGTGGAGAACTCCAGAAGCGCAATGGACTGGCTCATGTAAAGCGCACCTGCGAGACCCTTGCCGCTCACATCTCCAACGGCTGCAAGCCAGGAGCATTTTTCATCAGGAGCACAGCGGCGACGTTTCACCCAAAGCAAATCACCGCCAGTCTCTTGGGCCGGGTCCAGACGCAGGGCTAAATGAAAGCCGGGTGTTTCAGGTGGGGTGGTGGTGATCATGCCTTTTTGGATATGCCGCGCCGAGGCCAGTTCCTGCTCCATCCGGCCCTGGTCCAGCAGTCTTTGATGCAATACGGCTGTGTCCAGCACGATGCCTGCCTGGATGGCGACTTCCCTCAAAAGTTCCCGGTCTTCCCGTCCATAGTTCAGCTCGGAGTATTTGCCACCCAACAGTAGGGCCGTATGAGGTTTCTCTCCCACGATGATCAACACCAGTACTTGGAATTCCAGGGCATCAATGTGGACACGCAAGGAAGGATCCTGGTCGCGAATCCAGTCAGCTTCGTCACTGCCCAGCCCCAACACCAGTTCTCGATTTTCCAACGCGTGCCGTAGCAGTAACGCGGGGACTTCAAAGGCCCGCGCTGGATAAGAGACCCCATCTTTTTCAACGACTGGAAGTTGTATGGCACATCGGTCGAAAGGTACCAGAAGAAGCACCTGCGGGCGGAAAGCCTCCTGCAATGTGGCTTCCAAGGAAGTCAACAGGGCTCCCGCGGAAAAACGCTTTTTGGTCTCACGCAACTGCCCCAGGATGATTTCCCGCGCCGTGGAGAGGTCTCGGCGAAATCCTTTTTTGATGGCCTTCAGCATTCGCCTGAGGATCCACCCCACGGGTAGTGCGGAAAGCCCAAGCAGCGCGCCAATCCAGGCCGGTGGAACCGTTGTCAGCCCTTCCGCGAAGAGCCATGCCAAGCCACCTAGATATGCGAGCAAAACACTGCCTAGAACCAGGAAATAAGCCAGCCAGCGGAGAATTGCGCGGCGCACGTCGAGAAATCCATGCCGCACAATTGCGTAAGCGAAGGCCAACGGCAGAAGGGGCAGGGGCGTATAAAAGACCCAAGCTTCACGGCGAAAAATCAGACTGTTCTTGAATACAAAGCCCAATACCAGGAGCGCCACGAAATCCAGCAATACTGCGGTGGTGAGGATTAGGGCCGGGAGAAGCGCGCGGCGTCTTGATGCCGGGAGCATCCAGGCTCCCCGCCAGAAGCAGATGGCCCCGCCAAGTGCCGCCGCAAATATCAGCCCGGTCAAGGCTAACTGGATTTTTGGGCCGAACAGGTTGACGGTTGTAGCCACCACCTCGAACTGCTTTGGCGCCACATTGATTTTAAAATACTCGCGGAAGGCCAGCACCAGGCCATGAAAGAGGTTATAGAACCCCACCAGGCCAAAAACCAGGTATAGCCCCTGCAGAAAGCGCTTGTTTTTTCGCAACTGAAAGGGGAAGGGAAAGCGCAGAAAAAAATGGAACCACATAGGGGGGAGCAGTCCCACCGCAAGGCTCCCAAACAACGCTTTCACGACGTTCAACCAGGGCGGGAGGTTCCCCAGGAAAGGCCGCACCACCAGGGGTACAAGTAGTGTGAGCACGCCCAAATAGAAAAAGTGCCGCGCCACCTTTCGCTGGGGGGATGACACCACCACCAGCAAGCCAAGTGCCCAAGCCACCAAGGCTGAAATCACTAAAAACAAGCTGGCTATGCTGAAGGGTTTTACCAACCGTACGGGTTGTTGAAGTGTTCGGCCTTCACGCTCAAGGGTGTAGACCAGGATACGACCTTCGCCCTCTTGATTGATCCGATTCTGCGTGTCGATAAGCGTTTTAGGGGTGACCTTGCGACCACTGATGGCCACCAGCACATCGCCCTCTAATAGCCCCGCTTCTTCCGCCACACCATTGGGAAGAATTTCCCGGATCACAACCTGGTTGCCTTCCACGACCCATGAGCATTGGTCATCAGAATAGGAATAGACCCATTGAAACAAGGCAAAGGAGCCTAGGCAGATCATTAGTCCCAGTAGACTGGAAACGATCAACCGGAACTTGATGCGCTGTAAGGAAGGGGACACGGGATGCCTGAAGAAAAGCCCTGGTGGATTCTAGTGGGAGGGATGCGACGGCTGGGAAGGGCCATCGCCGAAGAGCTTGCCCAGGATCATGCCCTGGTACTGACGGGTTCTCAAGACGCCGAAGCGGAATGGCTGAAGGACTTGGCAATCCGTACGTCACTTCGGACCTTCCGGTGGGATGCCATGGATCCAGAGCTCGATCATCAGATGATGGCAGACCTTGCTGGGCTTGAAACCACAGGAATCCGTCTGACCGGGGCTGTGATCGTCGCGGGGGTTTTCCCTGAACAACCTCTTGGGACATGGACCATGGGAAAACTGGAAACGATCTGGCGCGTGAATATGAGTTTTCCGATGTTTTGTGCTCAGGCCTTAGCCCCGCGCTTGGCTGATGATAGCTGCCTCCAGTTCCTGCTGGACACCTGCATCCACCAGCCATTTCTGAAACGGCTGCCATACAGTGCAGCAAAGTCGGGTCTCGCGGCCCTTGTGCCAGGCTTGGCGCAACTATTGGCACCACGCCTTCGCGTGGTGGGTCATGCCATCGGAACGGCTCTCCCTGACGAAACGAGCGACCCCGAATGGCTTGCTTCCCTCAGTCTGGTCAAACGCAACGGGAATCCTGCGGATGTGGCCCGCAGCTTGAGATTCGCGAGTGAAAGCCCCTATTTGACTGGGGAAATCATCACGCTCGACGGGGGTCGGCGTTGGATTTGATTGGGCTTACCCGCTCTTGCAGAATACCTTTGTCAGTGCTACGACGCACCGACTGAAGGAGCAGCAACGAACTTACCAGAAAAGCACAGGTAATTTCGTAACACCTCCTAAAGCTTGGGAATCCTGATAAGGCTTACGTGCGATTCAAGGTCAACGAAATATTCAAAAGCATTCAAGGCGAGGGTACTCGCGCCGGGCGGGCTTGTGTTTTCGTACGCCTTACGGGATGCCCCTTACGCTGCACGTACTGTGATACGGAGTACGCTTTTTTCGATGGCCATTTCATGGAACTCGAAGAAATCATCTCAGAGGTACAGCAACTTTTAGGCACGATTCGGATAGGGCCTGATGCTCCATTCGTTGAGCTTACGGGTGGCGAACCTCTTGCCATTCCCGGTGCGCCGGATCTGCTGAGAGCTTTGCAATCATTGGGTTCCGAAGTGGCTTTGGAAACGGCAGGTAGCCATGATATTGGCCCTGTGCCACGGGAGGTCATCAAAATCGTTGATCGCAAGACCCCAACCAGTGGCGAGAGCCATCGTTGGCTGGAAGCGAACCTGGAGCACATGGTTCCAGGGCAGGATGAGCTGAAATTCGTGATCACCAATCAAGCGGATTACGAATGGTCGAAGGCCTGGTGTGCGGAACGCCAGGTGTGGGATCGCTATACGGTTTTATTCAGCCCCGTACATGGCGACCTCGATCCCGTTTGGCTAGCTGAATCCATTTTGAAAGATACCTTGCCCGTGAGGTTCCAGATGCAATTGCACAAGTTGATCTGGGGCGCGGATCGGACGGGGGTGTAGTGGGGCTATTTCTTCCACTGCTGAAGCAGCTGCTCCAAAGGCCCAGTCACCGCACCGCCCTGTTTCCTAGCTCTGGCCAGGGTCAGGGCTTTTTCCATGAGTTGCAAAGCCTGCGTCTGGTCGCCATGAAGATAGATAAGTCGGGCCTTTACGGCTAAATTGGTGGGCTGCTCATTGAGTTTAATGGAGCGGTCCGCCCAACTCAGCGCCTCACCCATGTGAATTTCCTGATCCGCACAATACTGAGCCGCATCACTCAAAAGTTTCCAGTCGCTAGGCCGCTCCCGCATGGCCTTGCGCATTTTCGAGGTAACGATTTCATCTACGTCCACCTCCACGAGCAGGCTTACCCGAAGCTTTTCCCAGTAGAGATCCACGTAAGCGGTAGCACTGCTGGCTGGGTAGATCTCGTAGGTGAGCCATTCAGTGTGGGGCACCGTTTTGGGTTTCACATCTATGCGCAGCACGTCTTCGCGAGGATCGTATTCCCAGGCTCCCTGCTGGCGGTAGCGCTTGTTCAGAATCAGGGTCCAGTGATCCTGATTGGGGATGGAGAAGAGGGAATAAGTACCTGCACCAATCTTTTGTCCGTTGACCTGAACTGGATCGCTGAAGCGGATGGTGGTGGCATCGTTGGCGCCAGTGCGCCATACCTGGCCATAGGGAACGAGGCCACCGAAGATCTGCCGGCCACGAACGGCGGGTCTGTGGTAAAGAACTTCCACCGTGGAAGTACCAATGGTTTGGGAAACCGTGGCCGAGGGACTGAGTTGGGGAAAGATCTGAGGTGTCTGGGATGCTAGTGTGACGGCTGTAGATACCGCCAGAAATAGATAGGCGGAATTATGCATCATGCGCCTTTAGCTCCTGTTTTCCAGATGGTCAATTCACGCTCTTTATCAATAAACCATTCCTTGGGTGGCTGTTTGTCTGGGGCAAGCGCACGGGCGGTCTGGATGGCTTTCTCAAGCCACACCACGGATTCGGATGCATGGCCTTGCCATCGCAGGATGCGGGCCTTGGTCTCCTGATTCCAAAAGCTCGTGCCAGCCTTCAAGCTTTTGTCGATCCACATGCTTGCCAGGTCGGGGCGGACAGCATTGTTTTGGCAGTAATCCGCAGCTTGATACCAGGGTACCCAATCCGTTTCCGGCGCGATTGCCAGCTTTGCTTCCAGATGCTTCCAGTAGATCGCCTTGGTATTGAAGGCCACGGGAAAGCCCACCCGGAGTGTCTCCCAGGAAAGTTCAACCCGGGCGGTGTCTTCACTGGTCAGGCGAATGCGGTAGTCCAGCCATTCTTCATAGGGCACACTTTCCGGACTCACCTCGAAGCGTAGCAAGTCGTCTTTCGGATCATAGGTATAGGACCCCCATTGTGTGGCTTTGCGGCTCAAGATCAGGGTCCAACGACCGGGGCCGGGAGTGGCGAAAAGGGCGTAGGTGCCTGCGGGAACATCCTTTCCGGCGACTTTGCAGGGGTCACTAAAGGTAAGGGTCGTAGCTGCGTTGGCACCGGTCCGCCAGACCTGGCCGAAAGGCACCAGATCGCCCCATAGGACGCGGCCCTTCACCGCTGGCCGGTTGAAGGTCAACTTGATGGAACTAATGCCGAGGTCCTGGGTAAGAGTGGCAGAGGGACTGGAACGCATCGGGGTAAGGCGGATCGGTTCGGCGGGCTTGACCACCGGAGCCTGCCCCTGGGCGGCGAGCAGTACTGAGGCACAGAGGAGGGAAATCGGGAGGCGCATGCTGGCTCCGTTGACTATTTGGAAATTTGAGTGGGCTGTAACAGGTGGGGCAGTCTGATTATGAGGCAAGATTTCAGTATCCTTGCAGACGATCCACCGCCCCTTTGATGGAGCGGTTCTCAGCGAAGCGGTTGAGGTTCTCGAGAATGTCCGGGATCAGATCTTTGGGTGTGGAGGGCCCGCTGTGGTGGGGCGTAATAATGATCTTTGGATGGCGCCACAAGGGCGAGTCTGGGGGTAGAGGCTCGATAGGAAATACATCCAACACAGCGTGGCCCACGGTCCCCTCATCCAAAGCGGCCCTGAGGTCATCCACCACCACAAGATCCCCACGGCCCACATTGATGATCGTCAGGGTTGAATTCCCGTGTTGGAGCAATGCGGCATCCACGATGCCATGAGTTTCATTCGTGGAGGGCGCCGCGAGTACCAGGCAACGGGCCATGGAAAGCAATTGAGGTAGCTCCGCCGAGGCTCGCAAGGGGAACTCCGCATCTTTTCTGGCTTTCCTTACCACGCCCGTCACCTCCATCCCCAGTTCCCGAAGCGCCTTCCCTATTTGTCTCCCGATGCGACCGAAACCCAGCACTAGTGCCGTTTTTCCACCGAGGTCCTCGGGGATGAGCTTGGGGTTCCAGGTGGACTCGGATTGCGCGTGCGCACACTCATCGAGAAGCTGGGCTTCGCTAAGCAGGTGGCCACAAACGTAACGCGCCATCCAAAATCCAAAATGGCCGTCGGCCCGCGAGATGGGAATAGCAATTGGAAGTTCTGGATGAGCCACGAGATGATCCACGCCCGCGCCACTGTTTTGCACCCAGGCGAGACGGGGCATCTGGGCGACCAAACCTGTGGGTAACTGCCAGCAAAATAGCGCTTCTGCGTTGGCGAGCCAAGCCTGATCCAGGGACTTCCATTCCTTGGGATGCGCGCCTCGGACATCAAGCCGGGGCTCAGCTGCTTGCAGGGCTGGCACCCATTCGGCAAAACGATGGTGAATGACTGCGAGCTTGCGCCCTTGATTGCCCATGACTTCAAGATTCCAGAATTGTGGACTGAATGGGGAAAGTTTCTAGTTTTTTGCCGCAGATCACAGCAATTCCTGGAATGCTATAGAGCGTTGGGCCAATGCCCATGGAGGATTCATGAAAAAGCTCGTACTCGCAGCCCTGGTCGCCGCCTTTGCCGTGTCCGGTTTCGCCAGTGACACCAAGAAGTGCGATCCCGCGAATTGCAAAGATAAAGCATGCTGCGACAAGGCCGACAAGAAAGCCTGCAAGGACGGCAAAGCTTGCAAGGACAAGAAGGCTTGTGAAGGCATGAAAAAGCCTGAGACCACTTCGGCTCCCAAGGCCTGAGCCACATTCTGGAATAACAGCTGCGCCTGGTTGCTAGGTCAATCAGGCACAGCTTTTTTTGTTCAGGTTGGCGCTGCCTCTAAACTTTCCTTCGCGTGATAACTGCTTCGCACCAACGGTCCGCTTTCCACGCGTTGGAAACCCATTTCCGCGCCCTTTTGTCGGTACATTTCGAATTCTGCCGGCTCTACATATCTTTGCAGCGGCAAGTGCGAAGCCGTGGGTGGCAAGTATTGGCCCAGTGTGGCGATGTCTACGCTGGCCGCACGCCAGTCCTTCATCAATTCCAATACTTGTTCTGGGGTTTCGCCTAGCCCGACCATGATGCCGCTCTTGGTGCGCAGCTCCGGTTGTGAAGAATCACGGTGTCTGGCCGCGCGGCTGAGAACCGTCATGGATTGCGCGTAATCCGCATCGGGGCGCACACGCTTGTAAAGATGGGGCACTGTTTCAACGTTGTGGTTGAGTACCTGGGGCCGGGCTGCCAACACTACGTTCAATGCATTTTCGTTGCCCCGGAAATCCGGTATCAGTACTTCAACTCCACAACCTTCGTTCAGCGAATGAATCCATTCAATGGTTTTCGCGAAGTGAGCTGCACCGCCATCCAGCAGATCGTCACGGTTCACCGATGTCACCACTGCGAACTTCAATCGGAGAGAAGCCACGGCCTCAGCCACCCGCTGAGGTTCTCCGGGATCCAGCACGCCTGGCTGACCCTTGCCCACGCTGCAAAAGCCACAGTGTCGCGTGCAGATATCACCCATCAACATGAAAGTAGCCGTTCGATGCACGCCCCAACATTCGTTCAAATTGGGGCACCGGGCCTCCTCGCAGACCGTGACAAGGCCTTTCCCGCGCATTAAGGCAGCGACTTCATTAACGATTTCAGGTGCCGGTATACGGATTTTCAGCCAATCGGGTCGCTTGCCAGGGAGAACGGGGGGACGGGCCATCGGATGATTCTCATGGGAGTTGTTGCGTTGTGCAACGAGGTTGGGTTGATGAATGCAAAACACCATGGTTTTCAAGGATATAAATTTTGATCAAAAATTGTTAAGGGAAAACGCTAGGCAACTGGGCCCATGGACCAGTTGTGATCTTTTCCCTGAGTTTTGGCCCTTCTCTTGCCCGACCTATGGGTGTAGAAATTTAGAAGACCTTGCGTTCCATTGGCAACCCCCAAGGGATCGCCAGCTGATTGAAAGTCTTAGTTTTCCTTGCAACCAACCCCCCTTGCCTTTTCAGGCAGGCTTTTTCAGAGGCACCTATGCGCCGCACTCACCTCTCTCTCCTCGCAGCCGCCGCGATTCTCGTCGTGGGCAGCCCCGCCAACGCCAAAATGCCTTTTGTGAAGAAGGCCAAGGATGCCGGTTTTGCATACATCCAGAACTGCGCGTCCTGCCATGTGGACAAGATGCCCAAGGCAGCAAGCAAGGGAGAACCCTTCAATGAAGTCGGCAAGTTTCTGATGGTGCAAAAAGCGAAAAACAAGGCCACCGAAGTGGACGTGGCCTGGCTCAAAGACTACAAAGCCAAGTGATCAACAGCTTGGGTCAGAAACATTCACGCTGTGACTGGCTGGAAGCTACCCGTTATTTTGTTACTCATTCGCTTGCTTATTCAGGCAGGCTCCTTCCGAGGTTCTAATGCGTCGAACTAGTCTAGCCCTTCTCGCCGCCGCCGCAATGCTCATTGTGGGCAGCCCCGCCAATGCCAAGATGCCTTTCGTCAAGAAGGCCAAGGATGCGGGTTTCACCTACATCGAGAATTGCGCGTCCTGCCATGTGGACAAGATGCCCAAACTTGCCGCTCACGGCGAACCATTTGGTGAAATCGGCAAGTTCCTGAAGGCTCAGAAGGCCAAGAACAAGGCTGCTGAAGTGGATTTGGCTTGGCTGAAAGATTACAAACCTGCCAAGTAAAAAAGAAGCGTCAGCAATTGATTGGATCAATAACTTAATAACTGGACCCGGTTGCCAGATCATGAGAAAGGATTTGGCAACCAGGTCCAGTGCTTTATTGCCCTAGTTGGTGATCTTAGCGTCTTCGACAATCACTGCGTAGGTGTAACCCGATCCGAAATCCTTGTTGATCTGTACGATACCTTTCACTGTCACAACATCACCTACTTTGGCTGCGGCTTTGGTGGTCACCGTGATGTCATTGTCACCCTTGCTGGCATCGCCGCTTCCATCACGAAGGTGGATCCAGTTCTTGCTCATGACCTCGGAAGTGAACTTCACAACCTTGCCGTGAATGGTGACTGATTTTTCCTTCAATGCCATTTTCTGGGCGTGAACCTCAGCAACTGTTCGGGCATCTGCCCCAGACGCCTTGTCCACCTTGACGTCCGGCGCATCGGTGGGGCCTTTGGCTGCCGTGGCATGTTGCATCGCAGGGTTGGGGGACGCGGTGGGAGCGTCCATGGTGCCGAAAAAAACCACATCGAACTTCCGTTTCAAGGTCTTTGATTCGAAGTTATCCATCTGCATGGCGTTGAAAACGGTGACATCGGCACCCTTCTCGATTTTGGTTTCGGGGACCGCAGCCCAGACTTCACCCTTCGCGCTTTGAAGTTTGAGATAGCTATAAGGTGAAGCGTCAATGCGTTCCAGGAGCTTTCCTGAAATGTTGTTGGCCGGGGCTGCAGCAGGAGCCACTTTGGAGGCGGCTGACTGGGTTACCGTCGGTGGAGTGTTTCTCTGGCATCCAACAAGCGTTGCCGTAAGCAGGAGTAGGGTGGGAAATGGGCGCATCAGACTAACTCCATGATGAAGGATTGGTCGCGGGGCTTGATACCGCGCTAGTGAACAGAATAAACCATTCCCGTCACGCTATCATTCATCCATGTCTGAATTGCCGGCCCCCGCCCCTGAACTCGCACCTGAGCCCCAGCAAGCGTCTGCGGCCGCCTCGCGGTTCTTTGAACCCCCTAAAGGGTTCGAGACCAAATTTCGGGATCTACCCTTGCGCTTGTCGGCCTTTGAGGGCCCGCTGGACCTGTTGTTGCACCTGATCCGGGAACAAAAATTGGACATCGTGAATCTGCCCATGGCTGATGTCACCCGGCAGTATATGGATTACCTCCTGCTGATGGAGGAACTGAACATTGAAATCGCCTCGGAATTCGTGGCTATGGCGGCCCAATTGCTTCAGATCAAATCGCGGCTCATGCTGCCCCGCACTCCTCAGGAAACTGGGGAAACAGACCCCCGCGAGGATCTCATCCAGAAATTGCTGGATTATCAGCAGGTCAAGGAAGCCGCCAGAGAACTCATCTGCCGTGAATCCGAATGGCAATCCGTGGTGTACACCAAGGGCTTGGACATCCAGGAACACGCCCGCACCGAAGAAGAGCCTATCCGCGCCACGCTCTTTGACTTGCTCTCGGCCTATCGAGACGCCTTGAAGCGCTTGCTACCGCCACCGCCCGTGGAGGTACGTACCGCACCCAAGAGCATTGAACAGCGCATCGCTGAAGTTTTAGCTATGCTTGCAGACCACGGTTGGAAACCTTTTGGTGGGCTTTTGGCGGATGCCCTCACTCGTGAAGAACTGGTGCTGACCTTCCTGGCTTTGTTGGAACTGGTGCGCACCGGTCGCATCAACCTTGTCCAGGTTGAAACCTTCGGCGAAATCCGTGTGCAGGCGGCTTGAGGAGATGACCTTGGCACGCCTTGAAGAAGTTGACCTCAACGCCTTGCATAGAAGTTATCGTTGGGCCTACCTGGCGGGCCTGGCCCTATGCGTGTTCTGGCCCTTGATGCTTCAGCTGGTGTTCACGAACTTCATCACCCCGGGGCAAATCCCACCGGAGGGCGTAGTCAAGCAGTTGGGCTACACCTTCACTGGGCTTGTGCTGCTGGGTGCGGCCTTCGTCACCTGGCGGTGGGGGAAGGTCCGGGCGGGGTTTGGAAGCCTGGACGCGGCAGCAAGGCCCAAAGTGATGGCTCGTGAAATCCTGCTCTATTCTGCTCTTTTCGAGGTGAGCTGCTTTTTTGGGGTGGCCTACTGGGCCCTTGCAGGGGTTGAAGGCATCCGTTTTGCGCGCAGCTTCATCGTTCTCACCAGCATCATGTTCTTCTGCTTCGTTCCCCGATTTGGCGCATGGCTGCGGGCCGCCGAAGGCGAGGTGTGATCTCAGCTTTCAGCTCCAAGTTGTTTTGTCGAATTGTCCTACTCAGGGTTATGCTTGGCCTTGACCCTTGTTGCTCCCATGGCCCAAAAACCCCCTACAGATAGAATCACCAAGCCCGTAGAGGCAGACCGCACTGTGCGCCTTCCCCGAAAAGACTTAGGGATCGAGAAGGACGAGCCCACCCGGGCCCTCCAGATGGAAGTCCCCAAAGCCGACTCGACCCTGCGTTTAAAGCGGGAGGAGATGTCCCTGGAAGAACCCACCGTGGCCTTGCAGGCGGGCGTGCCCAAAGCCGACGCGACCCTGCGTTTGAAGCGGGAGGAGATGTCCCTGGAAGAACCCACTGTCGCCTTGCAGGCAGGCGTGCCCAAAGCTGACGCGACCTTGCGTTTGAAGCGGGAAGAGATGTCCCTGGAAGAACCCACCGTGGCCTTGCAGGCCGGTGTGCCCAAAGCCGGATCCACCTTGCGTTTGAAGCGGGAAGAGCTGTCCCTGGAAGAGCCCACCCAGGCCCTTGAGCGCCCCAGGCTTAGGACTGCCATGGAAGTCATTGACGAAGCTACCCAAGTCGAGACCCCCCAGATCAAGCCTTCTGTGATGATGCCGGATGCCTCGGATATTCCCTCATGGGAAGAGAGCACCCAGTTCTTTACTCCGCCTCCCGGTGGCCACGCTGCGACCACAGTGCAAGTGTTGCGCTCCCTGGAACCAGCGCCATTGCCCGTGGACCCGGGCGACTCCATGGATGAGACCTTCTCTCATGGCGCTGTGCCAGCACATCCCGCGGTCGCAATAGGTTCCCAGGCAGAACCCGCCGGCTTGATGTTGGTTTCGGAAATTTCCGAGACAGAAGAAGAGACGCTGGTCCTCCCTGATATGCACGAGTTGGATGAACTGCCGAACGCCATGAGAGCTACCATGGTGATGCCCATTCTGGAAGCGCCTGCGGCCCAGCAAAAGCCCGAGTCCATGGAAACCACAGCCATCGTCCAGGTGGAACTGGCACCACCACCCATGGAAAAGACCATGGTGATGTCCATTCTGGAAGCGCCCGCGGCCCAGCAAAAGCCCGAGTCCATGGAAGCCACAGCCATCGTCCAGGTGGAACCGGCACCAGCACCCACGGAAAAGACCATGGTGATGTCCATTTTGGAAGCGCCAAGGCCTTCGCAGCTACCTGAACCCATGGAGGCGACAATCCTCATGCAGGTGGAATCACCGCCAATGCCCATGGAAGAGACGGTAGTGTTGTCCGCGCTGGAAGCGACTGTGGGGCCACCCACGCCCGAGCCCATGGAAGCCACCACCGTCATGCATGTGCCCGCCGAAGAACCCTCGGCCTACCTGACCCGTCAGGGGCAATCTCCTTGGCCCCTTTCCCCAGAATCAGCTGAGCCTTCGCCCGTCTCAACTCAATTGATGTCCGAATCCTTGCTTTCGAAGGCCATGGAGGCTACCAACAGCAACTCGGATTCAGGGCTTGCGCCGATACCCCCAGAGGTTTCGGCCATTGAAGAAGATTCTCCACTGGCCAGGGCAGGGGAATTTCCCGTATTGCCCAATCCGACTCGTCCAGCGAGCCCAAGTCAAGAAAGAACCACAGATACTTCCATCGGGATGGTGGTGACTCCACCCACCTTGCTCATGCCTGTTCAGCGACCGCTTGACCCGACGGTGCCTATCCAGCGACCCACGACTCCGCCAGCTCCACCAGCTCCATTGGCTGCTGCGTCAGAGCCGTATCAAGTGTCAGGCATGCCAGCCAAGCCAGCACCCAGATCATCGCAGCCGATGCACGCCCCACCTGAATCCAAGCCTAAGCAAACCAGGCCAGTGGAACACGCAGTGTCTGGTGCATTGCCTTCGGTTCCGGGTTACCCCGACCGCCGAGTTCCAACATCAGTACCTGAACCCAAATTCCAAACAAAACCCATGGACAGACCCGCGAGTCCGGTCAGGCTTGCAAGTCCTGCTTACGTTCCGATAGCGTCGCAGGACCTTCCTGCTGGGAGCTTATCGAAGATTTGGATTTCGGGAGCCATTGGTGCTTTGCTACTGGTCATTGGAGGGGTGTATTTCACATTTTTCAGGCCTCCTTTGAACACTAAATCACCACTGATAACCCTACCTAACCAAACCGCCGAACCTATTTTGCCAGTTCCGACCGATATGCAAGGCACTCTGGCTCAAGCAAAAGCCGGTGACAGCAAGGCTATGCACATGCTTGGCGTTAGCTTCTATTACGGGCTGAACGTACCCCAGAACAGGGCCGAAGGCCTGCGGTGGATGCGGAAGGCCGCCGCGGCAGGCAATGAAAAAGCCAAGAGTGATCTCCGGCAAATGGAGACCGGAAACCGCTGATCAGGTTGTTCCGGTTTCCGGTGCGGAGGCTCGCCAAGCCAATACCTTTGAAGTGGCTGAAGCACCGATGGCAGCAAGGAGATCTGCTTCCGGGATAGTTCGGATCACCCCTACACTCCCGAAGGATTGAAGCAGCTTTTTGGCTGTTATGGGACCAATCCCTGGAATCTGGGTCAGCTCTGTTTGAATGGTGCGCTTGGCCCGGAGATTCCGGTGGTAGGTGATGGCGAAACGATGGGCTTCGTCTCGGATGCGCTGGAGCAACTGAAGCACGGGAGAAGATTTCGGAATGCGGAAGGGTTCGCTTCGACCCGGGCGGAAAACCAGTTCTTCCTTCTTGGCAAGACTGGCAAGTTCAAGGTGATCAAGCCCCAGTTCCTTCAGCGCCGCTTCTGCCGCATGCAATTGGCCCAGACCACCATCAATGAGCACCAGATTAGGAAATTCCTGGCCCTCCTCCTTCAAGCGCTTGTAGCGACGGGTAACGGCCTCGAACATGTTGGCGAAATCATCATTTTTCTCATTGCTCATCTTGAATCGCCGATAGCGCGACTTGTCGGGAACCCCATCGTTGAAGACTACACAGGAGGCCACCACCTCACGGCCTTGACCGTGGCTGATGTCGAAGCACTCCATGCGGCGGGGAACGTGGGAGATTCCCAGAAACGCCTGCAATCCTTCCAACACAGCTTCATTCAGCCGCGCCGGCTCGAACTTGCGTTCCAGAGCCATCCGGGCATTTTCCTGGGCCATGGAAAGTAAATCAACTTTTTCGCCCTTTTTCGGAATATGAATAATGGGCTTTGTCCCCCGGAGCATGCCAAGCCAGTCCCGCAGCAGGCCTGCGTGCTCGGGCTCCACCTCCACCAGGATTCTTGCTGGGACCGGTTCCACGGTGTAGATCCGTTGCAATACAGCGGCCAGAACAGTGCCATCAAAAGTTTCGATATCATCCAAAATGTATTCATTACGGTTCACCATGCGGCCTTCTCGCATGACCAAGCGATGGACACAGGCACGCCCGTCCAACACCGCCGAGCCGTAAAGGTCCGTGTCCTCTTGATCAGCACTGGCCGCCTTTTGGCGCGTAAACCATGCATCCAGCTGTTGCAATGCGTCGCGGTGCTGGGCAGCCAGTTCAAAGGCTGAGACCTCCGCAGCTTTCCACATGGCTGCTTCCAGGCGAGATTTCAGCTCGTCCCGCTTGCCTTCCAAAAAGAGTTTTGCCTCCTTGGCCTGCTCGGCATAGGCCTCCTGCGACACCACCCCGATACAGGGCGCCGTGCAGCGGTGCAGTTGGTACTTAAGGCAGGCGCGGCCTCGCTTGCCGTCGATGTCAATGTCGCAATCGCGGATCTGGAAAAACCGGTAGACCAATTCTGCGGTGCGATAGGCCGTACTGGCGGGGAAAAATGGGCCGAAATATAGGGCCTTGTCCTTGAGTAACCTTCGCGTTACGTAAACCTTGGGGAAGGCTTCCCGGGTCAATTTCACGTAGGGATAACTCTTGTCATCGCGGAGCAGGATGTTGAAGGGGGGCCGATGCTCCTTGATCAGGTTGTTCTCCAGCACCAGGGCTTCCAACTCGGACTCGCAGACGATGAATTCCAGATCCCAGATGCGTGCCACCAACCGCCTGGTTTTGGCGTCTTTGGGGGAAGCGGTGAAGTAGGACTTCACCCGATTCCGAAGCATCTTGGCCTTGCCGATGTAAAGCAGATTCCCTTCTGCGTCGTGATACAGGTAACAGCCCGGCTGCGTGGGCAGATCCGGAAGCTTGCGTTGCAGGAAGGGGCTCTTATCGAGGTTTGTTCGGGGCGCCACCCATAGAGCTTAGCGGCCTATGAGCGTTTGAAGGCCCGCCGGATCATGACCAGCATGAAGAGCACGAACCCGCCCATCACAAGCATGCCCCAGTTTTCATTGGAGAAATCGCCCAGGTGCTGCCGATAGTTGGTCGTCTTCTGGGCGGGCTCACCCGTGGAATCGCTGGGAGGCTCCTGAAGCACCGAAAATAAGGGGAGGGCTGAGAGTCGCATGGGGGAATTCCAGGAACGATACACCGCCGAATCGGTCGGGTTATTTTGTCGTAACGACTTATTCTAGATCCATGTTGAAGCTCGAATCCTTTCCGGTCGGCCCGCTGGGCTGCAATTGCTGCTTGCTGTGGAACCCAGACACAGGCAGTGGAATCGTGGTTGATCCCGGTGGCGATGGTGCAAAAATCCACGCCCGCGTTCAAGCCGCTGGATTTTCGGTAACTGCGTTGTTACACACCCATGCCCACTTCGATCACGTGGGCGCCACGAAGGAATTGCAGGATCTCTGGCAGTGCCCGGCCTTTTTGCATCGCGGGGATGACTTCCTGATTCAGAATTTGGAGTTGCAAACTGGTGGTTTCGGATTCGCTTCCATACCCGAGCCCGACATGCGCGATCTCAATGCCGGTGATCATTTCGAAGGATTGGCAACACTGCACACACCAGGCCACACCCCGGGTTCCTGCAGCTTTCATGGCGAATTTGAAAAAGGGAAGGTCGTGTTGGCCGGGGACACGCTGTTTTGTGGTGGCGTGGGTCGAACGGATCTTTGGGGCGGCGATTTCGAACAATTGGAACAAAGCATCCGCTCCCAACTCTATTCATTGGACCAGGGCGCGCTAGTGATTCCCGGCCATGGCCCCGCCACTACCATTGGCGACGAGGCGGAGAATAATCCCTTCGTGCGGCGAGGCTAGCGGCTTCAGTTTTTTGAGGGTGATGGCTTATTTGGCTTGGGATCCGGCGCGGCGGCCAGCAGATCCGCGAGCAGCGGCTGGCCTGCCGGGATAAGCGTGATGGTGGCTCCGCTGTCCAGGATCCGTTGGGTTTCCAGCACATTAAACATGGCTTCGGACACCGCTGGGTCATGGGAGATCTCATCCAGCGTGGCGCCGACGATCTGAGGCCGGATCGCCCCGGCCTTGCCGAATTCTGCGGCCGCTTGGCGTTCGGCGGTACTGCTGATGATATTCACTTGGTTGGTGCCATCCTGCTTGATGGATGAAGTCACCTGGCGCAGCCGGTTCACCACCTTGCTTTCGATCTGGCGAATCATATCCATGTCCCGGAAATGCACTTTCCGGATGTAGATCGAACCCAGCCGATAGCCCCAGTCGTGGGACTGCGGCGAGACTTCATCACGCACGGTTTGACTCATGGTGTGGCGATTGGCCATCATGTCGCTCAGTGGCATGTTGCTCAAGCAGCGCACAGTGGAATTGCTGACATTGGCCGCCAGGGAACCACGGGGGTCCGTGTTTTTGAACAGGTAAGCCACGGGGTCGCTGATGAACATCTCGTACCAGATGCCGATGCCCATGGGCGCGCCTTCTTCGGAATTCACCGGCTGGCTGCGCAGGTATTCCTGATCCAACCGCAGATCAATGTCGTAGCAGCGGCCCACCCAGTTGATGAACAGCGCACGCCAACCAAGTTTTGCCCAGAGGAAATGCAAGCCGGGTTCATCGAGCACGGCGATTACCTTTCCAAAGAGTACATAGACCTTGCAGCGGCGCTCCTGGACAATGGCATAGAAGCCCAGCATGCGAGATAGCCCAAAAAGGATGGGCACACCGATGAAGCAGGCGATGAAGGTGGCGATGGCTGCGATGAGTGTCAACATCACTTCACCTCCTTTACCAGACGTCCGGCCTGGGCATAGAGTCCGAGCCCCACATTCCGCACGTAGGCGCTCAGCGCGGCTTCACCCCCGTTGGCTTTGAGTTCAGCCAGTTGTGATGCCATGAGTCGCAGGGGTTCAACTTCAGCCTGGGCCTTGAGGGTTTCGATTTCCACGGCCCGCCTGGACTGGACAATCTTCTGGTCCGCGGAGGCCTGGGCCAGGCTGATGTCCGAGGAAACTTGGTTGTGGGCGGTATTGATCGCAGCCAGTGCTGATTCCACTTCCGGGGGCGGGTCAATGCTCGTGATGAGCGAGGCATCCAGCTGAACGCCATAGCGGGCTGCGGAGGAGCCGCACTCCTTGTCCATGTGCTCGTTGATGTCCCGCAGGTTTTTGCGGAGATCATTGATGGAAATGCCCGTTTGGATCGCGGGCGTGCCATCGGCGGCATTGGGCGCTTCGAAGTTGGCGATGCGCTCCCGCAGCACCGATACGAAGTAGCCCATCACGTGGGCTATCGGGTTTTTCACCCCAAAGATGTAGGCGTAGAGGTTTCGCTCGCTGATCTTGAAGCGGATCTGGCCCGAAAGTCCGGTGTTGAGCTGGTCCTTGGTGACGGCTTCCAACACGGTGCCGCTGTTGTTGGCGCTGGGGGTCATGGGATCGAAGGCCATGCTGACGGTTTCGGTGGCGATGGAAACCTTGTAGACCTGCTCCCAGGGCCACTTGAAGTACGGCCCGCCGGGCGGGATCACGCGAACTTGGGGATAGGTGTAACGCAGTTTTTCATCGGCATTGAGGGAGGCCGAGATGGGGTCTTCAGCGGTGGTGGCGTCTCCCAGGCGCTGGGCTCGCCCAAAGGCGGTTTTCACGGCGCGTTCGTTCTGGTTCACGGTAAAGATCCCCGCAACCAGATAGCGCACAAGGAACCAGGCAATGAATCCAATCAGGGTGCCGAAGGTAATTCCTGCGGTGAGTTCGGGCATCGGGGCGACTCCTTGGGGTGGATGCCTGAGTGTACCGAGAGCGGTTCAGACTTAACTGTGCTGTCGGGCACGACTAGACCCACACCACCGGTACCGAGGCAGACCCTTATTCGCTTCGTGCGAAGATAGGACATCTTTCCGGAGGACGACATGGAAACCTTGATTACAGGTATGAGTTGGATGACGCCGATACTTGTGTTCCTGGCCATTTGGGTGCTGAGCTGCATCCGTGTGGTGAATGAATACGAGCGGGCGGTGATCTTCCGCCTTGGCAAGGTTTTACCGCAGCCCAAGGGGCCGGGGCTCATCGTGATCTACCGGCCCATCGACAAGGCGGTGGTCATTTCCCTGCGAACAGTGGTGCTGGACGTGCCTAGCCAAGACGTCATCACCCGCGACAACGTGACCTTGAAAGTCTCTGCAGTGGTCTATTCCAAGGTGGTGAACCCCCTTCAGGCTGTCGTCGGCGTGGAGAACTACCAGTGGGCCACCAGTCAGATTTCCCAGACCACGCTGCGTTCGGTGCTTGGTGAAGTAACGCTGGATGAGTTGCTGGCAGACCGCGAGAAACTCAGCTTGCGCCTGCGGGAAATCATTGACCGCGCAACGGAGCCTTGGGGTGTGGAAGTCACCGCTGTGGAATTGAAAAGTGTGGACCTGCCCGAGCAGATCCAGCGCGCCATGGGCAAGCAGGCCGAGGCCGAACGCGAGAAGCGGGCGAAGATCATTGCCGCCGAAGGCGAACTGATGGCCAGCCATAAACTGCTGGAAGCGGCCAACAATATCAGCGTGAACCCCACCGCCATCCAGATGCGCTACCTGCAGACCCTCGCCGAGATCGCCACGGAGAAGAACAGCACCATCGTTTTCCCGCTGCCCATGGAGCTCATGCGGGCCTTCGAGAAGTTTGCCGAGAAGTAGCGGCCTCGGGCTTCCAGCCCCGCCAGGCCGCCGCCTCCGTCTTTGCCAGGGCAGCGGCGGCGGTGTTGCCGGGGCCGTAGGCCTGGGCATCCACGGCATCGGCCAGGGCCTGCAGGGCCTCCTTCCGCTCCGGACGCAGGGTGCCCAGATGGACCAGCCAGGTGCGGGCTGTGTCCCCAGGTCGTGCAGATGCCTGCACCCGCGTGCTTCTTAACAGGGGACGCAAAGCGCGAATGCGGCCCGGGCCCTCCGGGGTGGGTTGCCCGTGGCCACGCGTGCGCCAGAGCATCCAGACCAGGGCCACCAGTCCCAGGCACCACAGGGTGGAGGTCGGCGGGGTCTTCCAGCGCCACTGCCAGCCCTGAAGGTGCTCCTGGATCCAGGAGAGGCTCGTCTGCTGATCCTGGTCCGAGAAGCGCACGACATAGCGCTCCCAGCGATAACGGAGAGCATCCACCCAGCGCGCCAGAGCGCCAAGGGACTGTTTGCCAGAAGCCAGTGGTGTGGCTCCCTGCGGTGTCGGATCCGAGGTCCACCAGCGGCCCTCGTGCCAGTACTCCACCCAGCTGTGGGCCTCATTCTGGCTCACCCGAAAGTAGCCGCCTTCGGGAATCCAGGGACCCAGCCGATACCCGTTCACCACCCGGGCCGGTACCCCCCGGGCCCTGAGCATAAGGGCCATGGCCGAGGCGAAGTACTCGCAGTGGCCCGCCTGAGTGCGCTCAAGGAAATCTTCGAGCGGGTTGGCGGCCTTGCCCGAAGGATTGTCCAGGGTATAGGTGAACCCGCGGAGGGCTGATTCCAGGGCCAGAGCCAGCTGCGGGGTGGCCAGGATGCCCGGGGCGAGTCGGAAACTGGTCCTTCGCGCAGCATCGTGTCCGTGCTCCATGCGCGTGAGCAGTTCCAGTCGGCGAGGGGAGAGGCGGGTTTCCCAGGGATTGGACTGGGCCGGGTTCCAGGTTACGGTCACGGGTGCCGTTCGAGCCCTCAGGAAGCGCCAGCGGATGCTGCCACCGGGTCCCCGGGTGAGCTGCAGGTCGGCGGGCTCCAGTTGGGTCAGCCCGGCTGGCAGGGTGAGGATGCCGTGGGGGCTGGGTGTGAAGAGAAATTCGGCCTGCGAAGGCCGCCCCACCCCCAGCGCGGGGTAGGTCAGTGGCGGCGTGAGGTCGGCGGGCTCCCAGCGGAACCCCTGGGTGGCTTCCAGGGTAATCCCCCGAAGCAGTTCCAGGCCTCGAAGCCACTGGGGCTGGGTGGTGGGATCCAGGCCCGTGGGCGGAACGATTCTCACGGCGACTTCTGGATTGGGCTCGATGGGTCCACCACCCTCGAGGTCCAGCCGTTCGCCCAGCCCCGCCTGGCCAAGGGTTCTTGAGGCGCCCAGGAAGAGGCCGGGCCGCAGGCCCAGGCTCAGGCGGGGCATGATGACGAAGAACCCCGCACCAAGGACCAGGGCTGTGCCCACCCAGAGGGGAACCCGGGCATAGGGGGGGCGGGACAAGGCGCCCCGGCGCAGGGCGGCCGAGGGCTCCCAGCTTTGCTGCAGCAGGGCCAAGGTGGCCGCCATGGACCAGGCCAAGGTCCAGACCAGGAAGAGGACATCCGTGGTGCCGATGGCAGTCGTGAGGAACAGCAGGAAGCCCATCAACAGCAGTTGACGGCGATGGGGGATCTCCCTGGGCAGGATGAGGCGCACGCCCGCCAGGACGAACAGGGTATGGATCGCCACCGTGAACACGCCGCGGCCCCGCGTCAGGTCCAGCAGGAAGAAGAGCAGGGCACCGATCTCCAGCCAGCGGTGATGCCGGCTGAAGTCCCAGCGGAGGGCCTCGATGAGGCCCGCTGCCAGCAGGGGGGTGGCCATGATCGCCAGCTCGCCGGGCTCGTAGATGCCGGTGGACACCGTGGCGCCCAGGGCGATCCACAAGGGCAGGTGG
Source organism: Holophagaceae bacterium (assembly GCA_025361125.1). Taxonomy (GTDB): domain Bacteria; phylum Acidobacteriota; class Holophagae; order Holophagales; family Holophagaceae; genus JANXPB01. The sequence goes on from JANYBM010000132.1 coordinate 39,712, forward strand.
TCGATCCAGCGGCCCCACCTCACGGCCACACCCAGCTCCCCAGCCTCCTTGGCCCGGAGGCGCCGGTGACCTCCGGCAGGTTGCCGGGAATGCCCAGGGCCGAAGCGGCCCCCAACAGGGCCCAGCTCACGGCCTCCCGTGCGCCCGAGGGGAACGTGGCATCGTCTTCCAGGGGCAAGGGCAACCGTTCCGCCAGCTCCGAGCGGAGGCGCCGATGCCGGGCGCCACCGCCGCTGACCATTCCCCGCATGCCTGCAGGCCAGGGCGCGGCGCGGCTGGCTTCGCTGGCGATGGCTGCGGCTGTGAAGGCGGCCAGGGTGGCCAACCGGTCGGGCAGGGGAAGGCCTTCCAGTGCGGTTGCTTCTGTCGCCAGCCAGGCCTCGCCGAACACCTCCCGTCCCGTGGACTTGGGTGGCGCCGTGGTGAAATAGGGGTGAGATAACCAGCGGGCCAGCAGCGGTTCCACAACGCCACCCGTGGCCTGGGCACCCTCGGGATCGAAGGGAAGGTCCAGCCACCGTTGGGCGGCCAGATCGAGCAGGGACATCCCCGGGCCGGTGTCCCAGGCCCGGGTGGAGCGTCCGTCCCAGAGCGTCAGATTCGCGATGCCGCCCAGGTTCAGGGCCAGCCAGGGATCGGGGCCATGCAGCCAGCGCTCGGGCAGGGGGACCAGCGGCGCTCCCTGGCCACCCACCGCGAGGTCGCGGCGGCGGAGGTCCCACACGACCGGACAGCCCAGGGCCTCGGCCAGCACGTAGGGGTCCGCCAACTGGAGGCTCGCGCCCTGGCCAGGGTGATGCTGCACCGTCTGTCCATGCAGGGAGGTCAGATCCGCCTGGAGACTCAAGGCATCGCAGAGGTCCCGGGCGGCCTGGGCATGGTGGTCACCGAGCCGTCGCTGAAGGATGCAGAGGCCCGCAGGCTCCAGCTGGTTTGAGGCGGCCTGCAACACCTGCCGCCGCAGGGCATCTGGATAGGGCAAAGCCTGGTGGCCCAGGAAGCTGCGGAAGGGGCGCCCGCCCTTGAAGGCGTGGGGATCCACCTCGATGGCGACGACGTCCACGCCGTCCGCGCTGGTGCCCGACATCAAGCCCAGCACCCGCCAGGGCCGGTCCTCCGGGATCGGAATGAGGGGCTGCATGGGGGTGATGATGCCAGCAACTGCCGCCCGATGCCCGATTCCGGATACCCTGGGGCGGTCCGGGAGTTCCCATGACGATGCTCATCATCCTTCTCATCATCGGCGCAGTGATCTATTTCGCGATGCGCGGCAAGCAGGATCGGGCCGAGCAGCTGGGGGCGTCCCGTCGCGGGCTGCCCACGGGACCCCTGGAACCCCACACCTTTCCCTGCCCCTATCCCAAATGCCCCACCTGCGGCGCCTCGGGCGACCGGATGAAGCAGGACTGGGATGGACTGCGTTCCGTGAAATGGACCTGTGGTTATTGCGGCGCCCTTGCGGGCCTCCAGGCTCTGAAGGACGAAGAGCTGCCGCCTTCTGCCCGTCGGCAGCTGGGTCTGGATGCTCCGGCACAGGGCTCCATGCCCATGCAGCAGGGTGGCTACGGCCAGCCTGGGGGCGGCATGGGCGGTCTGCTCACCGGCATGATGATCGGCAGCATGATGGGCGGCAATCAGCACCATCAGGATGGCCAGGGCAGCGGCGATGGCTGGAACAGCGGCTCCTCCGACAGCTCTTCCAGTGATTGGGGCGAGTCCAATTCCGGGTCCAGCGACTGGGGAGATTCCGGCGGCGATTCCGGTGGTGGTGATTCGGGCGGAGACTGGTAGACCCAGGACCGGACAGGATTCCAGCTGAGGCGGCGGACGGCCCTGTCCATGGCCAAGGACGTCACTTGATGTAATGACGATCAATGTATCGTCATTTTCGAGCATGAATTTTTCATTGATTCATCGGGCGGGATGCCCATGATGAGTCCACTTCTTTTCCTGCTCGACCATCCGGTGGTGGTCATTCTTCGGGAGCGGCCAACATGAGCCGTCGCTTGCGTTATCTATCCCTGCTACTCGCCTCCGGAGCCGTGCTGTCGGCCCAGACCACAGGAGGTCTTCAAGGGCGCGTGCTTGATCCAAAGGGCAATCCTGTTCAGGGTGCCAGGGTTGCCGTGACCGGTGCCGGTGTTCAGGGCGAGCGGGTCACGGCCACAGATGCCTCCGGGTCCTATCGCATCGGGCTCTTGCCGCCAGGCATCATCACCGTGACGGCGACGAAGGAGGGGCTTAACGCTGCCAAGTCCCAGGTTCAGGTTGGCCTCGACAAGACAGCTACGGTGGAGTTGAAGCTGGCCGCGCTGGCCACTGCCACCGTTGAAGTGACTGACACGAGCACGGTGGTCGACATGAAGGCCACGACGGTGGGGGGCAACTACACCGCCGAGTCCATCAACAAACTGAACGTCTCCCGCGACTTCGCCAACATCGCCCTGCTCGCGCCTGGTGTCTCAACCGAGGGCAATATGCCCAACGGCAATCAGGGCATGAAGATCTACGGAGCATCGGGTGCCGAGAACAACTATGTGGTTGACGGCATGAACGCCACCAACGTGGAGTTCGGCACCCAGGGGAAGAAAATCCCCATGGAGTTCATCCAGGAATTCCAGGTGAAAACCGGGGGCTACGAGGCCGAGTATGGCAAGGCCCTGGGCGGCATCATCAACGTGATCACCAAGTCGGGCGGCAATGAGTTCACGGGTGATGTGTTTGCCTACTCGGAAGGTGCTTTTCTCAAGACGGGTAACAAGCACCAGAACGAAGGCAACCTGACGAAGCCCCTGCTCCTGGAGAACAAATTTTTCGAGTTCGGTTTCGATGCCGGGGGACCGGTCATCAAGGACAAGCTCTGGTACTTTGTCGCCTTCGACCGGCAGAGCAACAACCAGATCAACCAGATCCGCAATGCGGACGGAACACCCAGCCCCCTGAAGGCGCCCACGGACGCCACCCGGGACCTGTTCGCCTTGAAGTTGACCTGGCGCCCCACCGAAGGCCAGACCTTCATCGCCTCTGTGGTGGGCGACCCCCAGAAGACGACCGGTGCCGTGGTGCCGCCCCAGGGCACCCAGGGCACCTGGGATGGTGAGAAGAAGGTCGGTGGCACCGATTACAGCCTCCGCTACGAAATCACGGGCAGCAAGTGGTTCGGCCAGTTGCAGTACAGCCAGCATCAGGAAACGAACTCGACCCTGCCGGGCATCGGTGCCAACGATATTCAGTTGCTGGATCAGACCAGTGGTGGCTATGCGACCGGGGGCTTTGGCCGGTGGGATGACAAGAAATTCACCCGCAACAACTTGGCCGGCTCCGTTACCGGATTTTTCGATTTGTTCGGCTCTCATGAGCTCAAGGCCGGCTTCGATATCCAGAGCGACAAGGCCGACATCCACCGCAGCTACACGGGTGGCCAGCAGGTCACGATCCTGACCCGGGATTCAGTGACGAATGCGCCTGTGATCTACTCGCACTATTGGTGGACCACTGCTGCCGCCACCCTCGGTGCGCCCTACGACACCACACCAGGTGCTGTGTTCAACGCACCCAGCATCGTGTTCGCCTCCAAGCCCAAGCACGAGAGCGCCTCCTACTTCGTGCAGGACAAGTACACCCCCACCCCCCGCCTGAACATCAATGTGGGCGTCCGCCTGGATGCCACGGACGTGAAGGACCAGTTCGGTGTCACGGCCTTCAAGCTGAAGGACGAGTTCGCTCCCCGGCTGGGCTTCATCTACGACTTCCTGGGCAGGGGCCAGGACAAGGTGTACGGTAGCTTCTCCCGGTACTATGAACAGGTTCCCCTCGATCTTGTCATCCGATCCTTCAGCGTGGAACGCAATCCCACCACCTACAACTACAGCGCCACCAGCTATGCCCCCAGTCCTGCTGCCGATGCAGCGTTGAGTACGCCGACGTTGACCGTGACCTCCTCCATCGTCGGCTCCTATGTGGAGCCGGTGGACAAGAACCTGAAGGGTTCCTACTCGGATGAGATCCTGATCGGTGCCGAGACCACCTTCGACAACCGCTACGTCTTCGGGGGCAAGTTCATTCGCCGGTATCTCGGAAGGGCCATCGAGGATGGCCTGGATGTGACGTCTCCCTTGGGCGACTACTTCATCATGAACCCTGGACAGAGCTCCCCCGCAGGTGTGACCTATCCCCAGGCCGTCCGGGACTACAAGGGCCTTGAATTCACGGCCCAGCGGCGGTTTGCGGACCACTACACCTGGCAGGTGAGCTACCTCTGGAGCGAACTGAAGGGCAATTACGAAGGCGCCTTCCAGGGCATAGGTGGAGCTGACGGCACGGGTCAGCTGGATCCCAACATCAACGCCGCCTTCGACCTGCCCGAGTTCATCGTGAACAGCTATGGTCTCCTGAGCGGTGACCGCAAGCACCAGTTCAAGGCCAATGGATCCTATGAGTGGGATTTCGGCCTGACCCTGGGAGCCAACCTGGTGTACCTGTCCGGCACACCCATCAGCCGGCTCGGGTACCACAATGGCTACGGCCGCTATGAGCTGTTCCTGGTAGACCGCGGCACCGAGGGGAGATCCCCCGACACTGTGCGATTGGATATCAACCTGGCCTATGCCTTGAAGCTGCCCAACAAACAGAGCCTGCGCTTCAACCTCGAAGTCACCAATCTGCTGGATTCGCAGGCGACCACCGTGGTTGACCAGCGCTACAACTTCGCACAGGCCGATGTCGGTCAGACCAACCCGAACTACAAGGGTGGGTTCTACTTCCAGGCACCCCGT
>JANYBM010000100.1 GCA_025361125.1 Holophagaceae bacterium
TGGATTACCACGCCTTCCATCGCGGGTGCGCTTCTGCTCACCGGGCTCGCCTGCAGCGGAGGAGGCGGCAACACCTACGGCGGTAGCTCACCAACCCCCGTGGCTATTTCTGTGAGCCCGAGCCCAGCCACCCTTGAGGCCGGACAACCCCGGAGCTTTTCCGCCTCGCTCAGTGGAACGACCGCCCAGATCACTTGGACCGCCAGCGCCGGAAGCGTTGTTCCAAGCGGCGATACGCTCAGCGCCACTTTCACCGCGCCCGCCAGCGCTGGCGCGGTGACCCTCACGGCTTCGGTGCCGGGAGCTTCGGCCCAGGCCACCATCAACGTCATCACGACGCCCATCGCCATGAAAGTGAGTCCGGCGGTCGCATTCGTTAATGCCTCAGCGGCCCAAGCGTTCACCGGGACTTTTACAGGCACCACGGACACGGCAACGGCTTGGTCCATGTTGGAAGGAACCGCCTCGGGTTCCGTGAGCGGCACCGGCGCCTACACCGCACCCTCAACACCCGGAATCTACCATGTGGTGGTGAAGAGCCTCGTGGATCCGCGCGTCATGGCCATGGCGGAAGTGCATGTCATTCAATCCAGCTTCACCTATGCGGGCACCTGGACTACCTTGGGCTCCTTGAACGCGGCCCGCTATCGCTCGGCGGCCACCGCCACCGCGGATGGCCGTCTCTGGGTTTCGGGCGGAACGCCCACCTTCACCTGGGCAGGCTTGGGCTCTTCGGAGATTCTGGCTGCAGCGGGCACCACTTTCTCTCTTTCTGTTCCGTTGAGCACTCCCCGTCTCAATCACACTTCCACCCTGTTGCCCTCCGGAAAGATCCTGCTGATCGGCGGCAACAATGCCACAGGAACCGCGGACCTCGACGCTGCGGAATTGGTGGATCTCACTTTGGGCACCTCCACCCCCGTAGGCAGCATGGCCACCGCCCGGGAACAGCACACCGCGACGCTGCTGGCGGATGGCCGCGTGCTGGTGGTCGGCGGATACAGCACCCCTGCGGCTGGAGCCACGAACACAGCTGAAATTTTCAACCCCGTCACGCGCACCTTCATCCCGGCGGGAAACATGGTCCACGCCCGCTTCGACCACAGCGCCACCTTGATGGCCGACGGCCGCGTGATGATCACCGGACTGCGCCCCACCAGCGCCGTTCCCGGCACCAGCATCGAGATCTTTGATCCCAACACCAATCAATTCACGGAAGTCGGCAATCTCCAGACCGCCCGCTACTACCAATCCTCGGTGCTCCTGCCGGATGGCCGCGTGGCAGTGCTCGGGGGTTACATGGGGGCTGGTCTCACCACCAGCATCGAGGTCGTCACACCCGCCGGCATCAGCACCACGGTTGGCAACATGCTCAACGCCCGGGAGGAACAAGGCAGCTTCATCGGGCTCAACGGCAAGATCCTGGTGGCTGGAGGGGACGCATCGAGCGCACCGGTCATTCCGGCTGAGTTCATCGACCCCGTTACCTTCTTGCCCACCGCCTCAGGATTGCCGAGCATGAATCATGGACTCAGCCCCATCGTCATGTTGCCCAACGGCAAGGTCGTGGCGGTCGGGGGAACCAACAGTTCCAGCGCAGTGGGAACCGCGGAAATTTTTCAATGAGCAGGACATAGGATTGCAGTTCAAAGCAGCCTGAAGTCTCAGGGCACAGCGCAGGCCGGTGATCACGCTGGGTGCCCAAACACCACTTGCGCCGAATCCAGAGCCATGCCGCTCATGGACGACTTGGCTCAGCAGTCGGTGGCCTAACAGGGTTGAGATCTGCAGGAGCTGGCTTTAAGATTCGTTTCAACGGCAGGTAGCAGCGTCCCCCTGGCCCCTCGGTACAGGGTTGGTAAGTAACTTCCAGCAGGGACGAGCCATCCAGTCCTTCACCTGCAAGGGAAATAGCCACCTTTGCCCGCCAGATGGGATCCCCGGTGTCATCGATATCAGAGGGGGCTGGGAGCGGACCTACTTTTAGATGGCCCTGCCCTTTCAGCACCACCTTGAAATGCGCAACTTTCAAGTGCGCACCCACAGGTAATGAAAGTGAGAGGATGCCTTTAGAGACGGTGATGGTCACGTCCTTCACAGGATCGAAGGCCGCGCCTGCGGCGAGCTGACAGCAGAAAATACTGAGCAGGATTTCAGGCCGTCGCGAGCGCATGGGAGGCTTCCCTCGCTGGAGCAAGACCGCTGGTGGCAAACATCTGCCCGGATTCGGCAATGAGCACACCTTCCACATTTGGCGTGGCTTCAAGCAGGTCCAGGCCCGCCTTGGAACCCAGCAGAAAGGCGGCGGTGGCCAGGCACCCGGCCTGGAACGTTCGTGGAGCAATCACGGTGGCCGAGGCCAGGCCCCGAGCGGGTAGGCCAGTGCGTGCGTCCAGAAGATGGTGGTAGCGGATGCCGTCCTTCACAAAAGCCCGTTCATAGTCGCCGGACGTGGCGATGCCTGCCCCGTTGCCCATGGCGATGCTAAGGCGATTGCGGCGGGGATCCCTGGGGTCCTGGACGCCGACGGACCAAGGGCGGCCATCACCCCGTCGGCCCACGGTGCGCACATCCCCTGAAAAATTCACCAAGGCGCTCTCCACGCCTTCAGAGACCAGCAAATCTGCGACAGCATCCACCGCATATTCCTTACCCACGCCGCCGAGATCCAGTTCCATGCCTGGGCGATGGAAACACACGGTGCCCGAGCGCAGTTCCACGGCCGAGGCCCGGACGAGGGGCAGCAACGCCGCCAGCTCGCCTACACTGGGAATCTTACCGGTCTTGAAATCCCAAGCCCGGCGCAGCACACCGATGGTCGGATCGAAGCGGCCACCGGTGGTCTGGTAGAGGTCCAGCGCCGCCTGGATCAGGCCTTCGGTTTCTTCATCCACGATCACGGGTTCCTTCCCGGCGCGGTTGTTGATTTCCGAGAGCACGCTTTGGGGCCGGTATCGGGAAAACTTTGCTTCGATCCGCCGGGCTTCGCGTTCGGCCTTGCGGGTGATGACTTCAGCCTGTTCAACTCCGCAGGCGGCTACGAACCGCACCACCCCTGCTCCCCCCATGAGGGGAAAGCGCAGCGTGTAGAGGGCGTGGGTCAGAACTGCCATTTCAGGCCCACGGTGAATGTGGCTGTATTGAGATCCGCCGCAGAAGTAAGTGGTCCTGAGAAGGTAGCGGGATGGTTGGGTGTGGCTGGGATGGCGATGGGCGTGAGGCGGTCCTTGCCATGTTGGAACTGGAAGGTGCCACCCAGGCTCAGCGTGAGTCCATCCGCCACTTCGAACCCCGCCGAGAGGCCCACCAGAATGCTATTGAAGGGCGAGAGCCGGTAGTCAGCAGAACGATAGACCTGGGGCGCATCGAAGGAAGCAGCGTAGAAAGTGGCTGAGCCTTGCGTGTAGTAACGCAGGCGCGGGGAGAGGCTCCAGCCTTCATCGAACCGTTGGTCATAGGTGAGGTCGAGCGTATGGGATTTGATGCCCCAATCGTCCCAGTAGTAGCGATAGTTGGTCTTGAGGGAGCCATCCCAATCGAAGTGATGGGCCTCCTTGACAACGACTGTCTTCCGTTCGCGGGTTTCGGGGCGGTGATCGGAAAGCGCGGTCAAGCCAACGGGGACAATCTTGTAGGGATCATCCAGATACCCTGAAAGCCGACTGAGGGAGCCGGAAACATCCATGAGGTCATCCTCCCCCAGAACCCAGGTCCAACCCAGAGCATAGCTGCGTTCTTTTTTTGGGAAGCTGAGATTCGACGTGACTGGAGCCACGGTGTCATCCGAGAAAGAGAACCCGCCATGCAAAGTCCCCCGGCCCTCCAGAACCGTCCAAGCGTCCGAGAGGCCGAGGGATTGAGCTGTGTAGTCCTTTTCCTTGGAATGAGAAAATTCGATGCTGGGCAGATGGGCGCCAAACCGGCGGCTGTAGCCCAATGAGATGGAATCCCGGCGGTCGCTATAGGTGGATAGGGGCACCTTGCCGTTAGAGCTCGTGCCCGAAGCGGAGGTGGTCACATCAAGGGTCGGATAGCCGCCATTCGGAGAAGCGCCAGAAATGGTGTCATGAGACAGAATCAGATCCAGCGCTCCGTAGCTGGTGCCTAGATCCTTATGCACCAACAATACGGGATTGATGACCTGGGTCCGGCCCTCTAATTCCTGGTAGTAGAGGGTCCGAAAATCAACAAAAGACTGCGCCTGGGCCGACCGGCCTGTGAGGACGCCCAACCCGACGGCGGCAATATGAAACCCTTGTAGGCGCTGCCTGCGGCGACGGGAGGAACGCAACACTCGGGATTCAGTTGCAGCCACAGCCACCTCCCGCCGCGCCGCCATTGCCAGAGGACGCTTCCTTGCTGGCGTAGATGTGCTCCTGCAAGAGCTGGGTCAGAGGATCTCCATCCAGGGCCATGAAGGGATCCGCGAGATGCCCACGCCGCCAGGCCTTCAGATTCCCAGTGGCTTGCAGACCCCCGGCCACACGCACATCCGTTTGGGGGTTGAGTTTCGTGCCTTTGAACAGACCCTGAATGGTGGCCTCCACCGCAGCCATGTGTTCGCCGCCTTCAAAACGCGCGACGATCCTGCCCTCCGTATCCACGATGAAGCTGGTGGGCATGGCCACCACATGATAGGCCTCCGCAGAGGCACCCGAGGTATCCGTGAGGATGGTAAAACTGACCGGCACGCGATCCAGGAAATTGGCTGCGTTGGCCACGTCATCATCCAAAGAAACGCCTACCACCACCAGCCCCTGAGCTTTGTATCTGGCTTGGAGTTGGTCGAGGGCAGGCAGGCTTTTCCGGCAGGGACCGCACCAGGAGGCCCAGAAATCCACCAGCACCACCTTCCCCTTTTGGGCCGCGAGTGAAAAGGTGCCCCCCTTCGAGCCCGTAGACTTTAAGCTTTGCAGCATTAGCGGTGGTGCGGGTTCCCCGGCCCAGGCAACAACCGGTGCCAGAGCGAGTAAGGCCGCACAGAACCGAGTTCTTAAGGAGAGAGCGAGCATGGGGCACCTTAAGCAAGGCCTGACGAAGCATCGGGCGGATGGGTTCTGATTAGGTGTTGAAACATGCACTCAGGTTCCCACACTTAGGGAAGCTCTTCATATCTAAGACACCTGCCACAATCGAGCTTCCAAACCAGAAGGGACTCCATGACCGCCATTGCCACCGCCACCGCCACCGCCACCCTTGCCCTGCCCGCCGAGCAGCTCTTCACGTTTCTTGCGGATCTCTCCAACCACCAGGCCTTCTTGGAACCCGCGGCCATGGATTTCAGCGGAGCTGCGGACAGCCACCGTTACAAAATAGAAGTGATGGGCATGACCATGCCCGTGGAAGCCCTCATCGGCGAAAGAGTTTCACCCACCCTGGTCACGCTGGTACCTGGCGCGAAAAAAATGTTCGACCACACCCTGCGTTTCGAGATCACGCCAAGGGGTGACAGCTGCAGCCTTCGGATCGTGGATGAAGCCGACCTGCCGGCCATGATGAAGATGATGGGCGCCGAGAAATTGCTAAAGGCCCAGTTGGACAGCGCACTGGCGAAAATTGAAGAACTGGCGAAGGAAGGCAAGGTGAGGTGAAGGCAGTCGAGAGTCGAGAGTCGAGAATCCGAAGCTCGATCTTTTTTTCAAAGCCTGGTGAGACAAGGTCCATTTCGCTTTGGGCACCATCTTTTCTTTCAAGGCATCATGAAGGCACATCCCGGAGCCTTCCATGAGAATGTCGCCTCTCACTTTGCTGCTGGTCGCGTTGCCGCTTTGCGCGCAGCTGAAGGAAATCCCTACCACCCAAAAGGATCAGCAGTCCCTGGCGGTCACTATTTACAACGAGAATCTGGCGCTGGTGAAGGACACCCGTGAGGTGCGGTTGCCCAAGGGCGAGGTGGCCCTGGCCTTCCAGGAAGTCTCGGTGCAAATCCGGCCCGAAACCGCGCTTTTGCGCGATATCACCCATCCGGAAGGCTTCTGGGTCGCCGAGCAGAATTTCGATTTCGATTTGCTCACGCCGCAAAAACTGCTCGATAAATATGTGGGTGAAAAAGTGGGCATCATCACCACGCAGCGTGAGGACAACGGCAAGACCGTCGAGAAGCGCGAGGAAGCCCTGGTGCTCGCGACCAACAGCGGCACGGTGCTGCAATTCCCCGACCGCATCGAGACCAGCTACGTGGGACGCATCGTCTTCCCAAAAGTCCCGGAGAACCTGCGGGCGCGGCCCACGCTGGTGATCTCCCTTAACTCCCCTGTGGCCGCCACGCAGAAACTGGAGCTCAGCTACCTCACGGGCGGCTTGGCCTGGCGGGCGGACTACGTGGCGAACCTGGCCTCGGACGAAAAAACCATGGACCTGAGCGGCTGGGTGACCCTCACCAACACCAGCGGCGTGGCCTATCCCAACGCGATGCTGCAACTGGTGGCGGGGGACGTGAACCGGGTTCAGGAGCGACGCGGTGGCTACCAGATCGACGGAATGGCAGTGGGCGCCATGAAAGCCGCGGCGCCCCAGATGAAGGAGGAGAGTCTCTTCGAATACCACCTGTATACACTGGATCGTCCCACCACCGTCAAGGCCGACCAGACCAAGCAGGTGGCTTTGCTGAGCGCCTCCAACATCCCGGTGCGCAAGGAATATCTGCTGCGGGGCGAGAGCTACTACTACCAGGGGAGCTATGGCGAGATCGACGCGAAATTGAAGGTCGGCGTCTACGTCGAATTCGATAACCGCGAAGCCAACCACATGGGGATGCCACTACCCAAAGGCACCGTCCGGGTCTACAAACGTGACTCCGAGGGCCGTGCCCAATTCATCGGCGAGGATGCCATCGACCATACGCCAAGGAATGAGACCGTGCGCCTGAAACTCGGCGATGCCTTCGATGTCACCGCGCGCCGAAAGCAGACCGATTTCAAGAGTCTCGGAGCCATCGGCAAATACCATTACAACTTCGAGACTGCCTTTGAGGTCGAACTTAAGAATGCGAAGAAGGAAGCCGTCACGGTCTCTGTGCTGGAGCCCATCTACGGCGATTGGGAGATCATCCAGGAAAGCCATCCCCACACCAAGGAATCCGCCGGTGCCGCCAAGTTCAAGATCGCCATCCCCGCCGAAGGCAGCACCAAATTGACCTATCGGGTAAGAACTAAATGGTGAGCGTTTTCAGCCGTTCCAAAATCCATATCAGCAGCGCTTCAGCGCCAATGACTTTCTGTTCGGCAATCCACAGGGGCATTTGAAGCAGGGCCTGATGTTCGCCTCCAAGTTTCACCGCATCTTTTTCGGTGCAGACGAGCCCTGAAGAGCCCTCCTTCGCCGCTGCGGCCTGCACCAGCCACAACTCCCGGGGGCTGATGGCGTGGTGGTCCCTGAATGTTTTCGTGCCGGACCAGGAAAGGCCCGCCACCAGAAGATCTGCGAAGAACGCCTCCGGGTGGCCCAGGCCACAGAAGGCGAACAATTGCCCCAGGTTCTTGGCTGGCAAGTTCAGTATCTCCGGTTCGCCGTTGGCCTTGAAGGCGCGCAATGCACCGATGGCGAAATCCACGTAGAAAATGGGCCCACCACTGCCGTACTCCTTCCACCAGGCTTCGATTTCATCCTTCGGTGCCAGACCACCCCGCGTCACCACCAGGGCATGAGCCCGTTTGGCCGAGTCCTGGGGTTCCCGCAAATCTCCCATTGGCAGCATCTTCCCATTGCCCCAACGGCGCACTCCGTCCAGCACCAGCAAGTCCAAATCGCGATGCAGCGCCCGGTGTTGGAAGCCATCATCCAGCAGCAAGATTTTGGTTGAAGGCTTGGTCACGACTGCTCGCGCGGCGCCGGCAGCGCGGCTACGGGCCACCACCACGCGGCCTCTCCCAAGGCGCCGGGCCATGAGCAAGGGCTCATCGCCCACTTCCGAGGCCTTGGATTCCGGGTTCACATCCATTACAGCAAAAGGCCGTTTGCCGCCGTAGCCCCGCGAAATAACGGCATTGGCCCAACCCGCAGCCTGAAGGGATTCTGCAAGATAAAGCGACAACGGGGTTTTCCCGGTGCCACCGGTGCTCAGGTTGCCGATGGAAAGCACTGGCACACCCACGTGCGAAGTCCGCTCTGGGTGGGCATCAAACGCGCCATTCCGCAAGCGCACTACCCCGCCGTAAAACGGCGAGAGCGGCGCGGCCAACCAGCGAAACAGAGACATGTAATCACCTTAGTGCCTTGACCTCCAAAAACGGAGGCGATCCCTCAATATTTTCAGTTGGAAAGCAAGGAGCGATAAAGGGCTGATTCGTAACTGCTCAAGCATCAATCGAAAAGGGAACCCGCCTACAATTGTTTCATGTCCGAAGGCATCCTCCTCCCCAAACTCGCCCGCGGCACGCTGCTGCCGCCCTTGGAACGGGTGGCGCGGCTGAGAGAAGCCTTGCCGCAGATCCTCGCGGCGGTGACAGGCGAGACAGACGAAATCGCCTTGGAAGCCACCGTGGCGTGCCTGCTCTGGGAAAGCCTGCCCCAAACGAATTGGTGCGGTTTCTACCGCCGCGTGGCAGCAACTGAACTTGCGGTGGGCCCCTACCATGGGGGGATGGGCTGCCTTCGGATTTCCTTTGAGCGCGGTGTTTGCGGAGCCTGCGCGCGGACTGCAACCCTTCAACTCGTGCCGGACGTACGCGCCTTTCCCGGTCATATCGCCTGCGATGATGCCACCCGCTCCGAAATGGTGCTCCCGGTTTGCAACCGCGTCGGCAGGCTTTTGGCCGTGCTGGACCTGGACTGTGCCCTGCTTGACGGATTCTGCCGCGAGGAAGCAGAGCTACTTCAGCCCCTGCTGAATACGATCTTTGGGGACTGCATGCCATCGCCGGAGCTGGGCAAATAAAAGGTTTTTAAAGCCTCTTTTCCATTCCAGGCCGGGGCAGGCTAACCTAGGGCATTCACTTGGACCCCCAATGGCCGATTCCAGTTTCATTGACCAGAGCAAGCTTCGTTTCCGCGAAGGCGAAGTGGTCTACACCAAGGGGGATCTGGCCCAGCAGATGTACGTCATCTTGAATGGCAAAGTCCGGCTGTATAACGGGGACAAACCCATGGGTGACTGGTCCGAGGAACTTTCCAAGGGTGAATTTTTTGGTGAAGGCAGCTTGCTCGAGGCCATGTCCCGCGCGCATACGGCGGTCGCTTTGGAAGATTCTGAATTGATCGCCATCACCCGGGGAACCTTCCTTCGCATGATTCGGCAGAACCCGGAAGTCTCAGTGAAAATGATGCAACGCCTGGCGCAGCGGAATCGTGAACTGGCTGTGCATATGGATAGCACCGCTGGCGATCCCAATAAAAGCCAACCCGCTATCGCAGCACCAACCTTCGGCTCAAGCCTGGTTTCAGTCATCACCGGGAAGCGCTACCCCATCAACAGCCATGGGGCGCTGGTGGGCAGATTTGATCCGGCCACTGGGCTGTATCCGGACATTGACCTTACGGATGAAGATCCAAACCTCAGCATTAGCCGACGCCATGCTCGGATCCTGTGCGAACATGGTCGTTTTTTCATCGTGGAAGAACCCGGCGTGACCAACGGCACCTACGTGAAGGGCGATCGCCTGCAAGCTGGGGACGCCCGTGAAACCATGCCCGGCGACCGGGTGGGCTTCGGTATGGTGGTGATGTTCTTCGAGAAGCAGTGACGCGCTTTTCGATTGCCGATTAGGCGGATCCAATGATGAACGTGGAAGTCTGGCGGGATGACCATGGCGTCACCTGGGAACTGGTGCAATTGGGTTTGGATGAAATAGGTGGCGCGTGTGTCATCCGCGAAGGTTTTTCGTCCTTGGATCGAGCGGATGGCGATATGCGGGAAGGGGCCGAGGTCATTGCGCGGTTCGGAGATCCGGAGGATGCGCGGGCTTTTCTGTACCGCGAGGGCTTCGAGCCCGCATAGCCCTACAATTCACCCCGCTCTCCGCGATCCCTGGCATCATGGCTACAGGAAGCCCCCCAAGCCATGCTCACCCTTGAAGAAGCCGTTCCAGCCACGGATTATTTGCGCTCCCAAACTGAAGTGCAACATACGCATCTGGGTGGCCTCTTGACCTTGGTCGTTGGTGCGGCTTGTTCTTACGCTTTTCCAAGCAAGGCCAGCATTCCCTGGTTTCTTTTTCTGCTGCTGCTGCTGGTGCTCGGGCCGCTGGTCCTGCCAAGGTTGCTGCCAACGGGCAACCTGCTCACCTACCGGATCGCCATCCTTGCCTACCCCATTGAGGGCCTGCTTATTGGCTTCATCGCCTTCATGGAAATCTGGAAAGTGCTGCCCCTGGACATCCCGGGGCTGCCCACCATCAATGCCGTGTTGCCCTGGTTCTCGGTGCTCTTCCCGGCTTTTTATTACGTTCAACAATTTCCCAACTGGCAGCGCCAGCTCCAACGCCAGAGCCTACATGCCGAACAATTGGCAAAGCCGGCTCCCATTGATCATGTGATGCAGATTGAGGAACTGTTAGTACCTGCACTCAGCCATTCACCGACTTTTGAAGAGCCCTGGGCCGAATTCACGACCGTGCCTGCCACTTTGAAAAACTGGAAACTGTATCTGCAGCTGGATGCCGAGTACCACGGCGTTTGGCGTGTTTCCTTCAATGGCCCATGGGCGCTTGTGGCCTTTGTGGATGGCACCCGCGTGGAGGTCGTAAAGCGAGGGGAATTGAAGATCGTAGCCGACGATCCACAACCCGGCCGCCGAAAAGCCCTTTGCCTTCTCCGGTGGAACAAGAACCTGTTTGAAGGCCGCATCACCCACGACAATTTTTTGAAAATCCACGCGTGGAACGCCAGCAAGGGCGATGCTGCCGAACGAAGACCGCCGACAAAGAGCCCAGAAGAAGGCCACCCTGAAGATTCCCCCGAATCGTTCGAAGTCCTGCCGCTGGGTGATGAGGACGAAGGCTGAACGCGCTATTTGCTTTATTGCGCGGTAAGACTCAACGCTTTCGCGGCCTTTGTCAGTTCCGGCACCACCTCGAACAGATCGCCCACGATGCCATAGGAGGCGAGCTTGAAGATGGGCGCTTCGGGATCCTTGTTGATGGCGACGATATATTTGGACCCACTCATGCCTGCGATGTGCTGGATGGCGCCACTTATGCCACAGGCAATGTAGAGCGTGGGGCTTACGACTTTCCCGGTTTGGCCCACCTGCATGCCGTGGGAGATGCCCCAGCCCGCATCCACTGCGGCACGGGAGGCCCCAACCACACCACCGAGCGCATCCGCCAGCTCTTCGAGGATGGCGAAGTTCTCGCCATTCTTCATGCCGCGACCACCGCTGACAATGATGTTGGCTTCGGTGAGATCCGCTTTGCCAGTGCCCTTGGCCAGGATCTCCTTCACGATGGCCTTGAAATCACCGGCCGGGGCGGGCAAAGATTCCATGGTGCCTGCACCGGGCTTTTCGGTGGCGATGAAGACATTGGGCCGCGTA
This sequence comes from Holophagaceae bacterium, assembly GCA_025361125.1. GTDB lineage: Bacteria > Acidobacteriota > Holophagae > Holophagales > Holophagaceae > JANXPB01. The sequence continues at coordinate 11,471 of JANYBM010000100.1, forward strand.
GTCGCAACTTGCACAGCACTGCTGAAAGCGGTGGTCGCAAACGCTTTTCCTGCGTAGACAGGGCGCACCGCCTGCAATTTGCCATCTACCATGGAAAGGCTTGTGACATCCCCTGCATAGCCGGCGCCAAGGCGTGCCGCAGCGCGGGGCAAAGCATCTTTGCCCATGGCCGTGGCACCACCCAGCAGCACGGTGGCGCCCTTGGTCTTGACAGCGTCCGCGATAGCAGCGGCGAAGGCGTCGCTGCTGTAGGAGGCCAGGTGTGGGGCTTCACAGGTCAGGATCACATCAGCGCCATACTTCGCGGCATCTGCGGCGCCACCATTGGATGCACCCACGAATAACGCTCCCAGGCGCTTGCCAGAGGCATCCGCCAAGCGGCGACCTTCTGAAAGGGCCTCGGTGGAAGGCTTGCGAAGGTTGCCATCTTTCAATTCACAAAAAACCAGGATCATCGGAGTCCCCAAATCAATTAGTTATGTTTTTTCGCCAAGTAACACTTCGGGTTTAAAAAATCTTTGCTTCGTCCTTCAGCGCACCTAAGAGCGCGGCGGCCTGCTGCGCAGGTTCGCCTTCCAGCTTGCGGCCCTCGGGACGGGCGGGTGGCATCACCATGCCCACCACCGAAGTGGCTCCGGTGGGAGCAGCGCCATCCATTTCCTCGATGGTTTTCTTCTTGGCGCCCATGATGCCCTTCAGGCTGGCGTAGCGGGGCTCATTCAGGCCTTTTTGCGCGGTGATGACTGCGGGCAACTTGCCTTCGATGACTTCGGTGCCGCCTTCGATTTCACGTTCGGCGCGGAAAGTACCATCACCGATTTCCAATTTGACGACAACGTTGGCCTGGGCCATGTCCAGCAACTCCGCGATCATGGGACCCACGGAAGCGTTATCGCCGCCGATGCCCTTGTTGCCAGCCATGATGAGATCAAAGCCCTTGCCTTTGGCATAAGCTGCCAAGGCTGATGCGATGGCCAGGGGATCTGTGGCATCGCTCTTCAGCAGCACTGCATTGTCCGCCCCCAATGCCAGCGCATTGCGCAGCACGTCTTTGGCGCTATCGCCGCCAAGGCTCACCACCGTTACTTCCGCGGCTTTGCTTTCCTTCAGGCGGATGGCTTCTTCCAGTGCATATTCGTCATAGGGGCTGGTGATCCACTTCACGTCCGCCGGGTCAATGGACTTGCCGTCCGCCGCCACCTTGATCCGGGTTTCGGTGTCTGGCACCTGTTTGAGAGCGACGAGGATCTTCATGGAAACTCCGAAAAAGGGATCGTCTGGATACTCACTTATCGAGTTCAGCATCACGCTCCATCTTATCTTGGAGACTCGTCATCGTCTCGCCAAGATTTTGCCTTCCCCCACATGTAAAGCCCCTGGAAATGCCAAGCCCCTTGCGGTTCTTTGCACGGCATCCTGCCGTATGGGAAAATGTGATTCCGGTCGCGGTGATCCTGACCACGGGTAGGTTGTTTAATTTTTCAATCTGCGTTTTACGCGCCTGAAAGTTGGCTCACAAGTGCCCCAACTGAATCCCCGGGTTCATTGCGCCAACTTGAGGCTTCTGAGGGACGCTTGGGCCAATGCGCGATCCCTTGATTCAAAGGCAAGCGTGACCAAGCTGGCGGCAAAACTGGCGAAATGTATTTCTTCAAGTTGCCAACTGCGCGGGGCAAAGTGTTCATGGCAAAGGATGCCCACCATCTTGCCCCTCGCTCGGACGGGTATGTCGAGCATGGCCCGGATACTCAAGGGTGTCAGATAGAACTGCGTCAACTCTGCGGTTCGAGGATCGGTCACTGCATCCTGAGCGTCTACAACCATGTCCTTCAGTATCTCCTCCATATAGGAAGGAAAGAGGCTGAAGTCCAGGGTTTGGCCTTCGGAATGTTTGTGTCCTTTACGTTCAAACAGGTCTACACAACGCAGGTACCGCTCCTGCGACTCGATGATCCAAACACTTACACGATCCACTTCCAAAGTTCGCGCACAGGCCCGGGTGATTTCCTGAAGGGCGGTTTGAAGATCTCCATTGGCCAGGGTTCGGCTCTTGGTGAGCATCGTCATTGCTAGCAGTTGTCGTTCTAAAAAATCTTCTTTGCGACTAAGACGTTGGTGCTCCGTGGCAATGGATGCATAACGCAGGGTCAACAATTCGTGCTCTGCCTGAAGGTTATTCAACTGCACCTGTAGATCGCTTGCGCGACTCATGGTTTCTCCAAACCGGTTGGAATAGCCCAATCATACGCCTCCATGGCCAGGCATCCGCTAACCTTGGTAGATGACCCGACTCGAATTCAAGGACGCCCTGGTCTTCACGGGCGGCGGCACCGGTGGACATTTCTTCCCGGCAGTGGCCTTGGCGGAAGGCGCAAAGACCCGCTGGCCGAAGCTGCCCATCGCTTTCGTGGGCGCCACCCGCGGTATCGAAGGCATCCACCTGCCTCGGTCCCAATGGCCCCATCGGCTTTATGAAGTTGAAGGATTTTTAGGTCGCTCGCCATTGCAGATGGCCCGCGCCGCTTGGAAACTGTGGCGCGCCAAAGCAGACCTGAAGGCACAGTGGGAAGGGGATCGTCCCAAGGCAGTCATCGGAACGGGTGGCTACGGTGCGGCGCCGGCGCTGCTCGCAGCACGTTCCTTGGGCATTCCCTATTTCTTGCATGAAAGCAACGCCGCGCCGGGCGAATTGGTGCGCCGCGTTTCGAAGGGGGCCGAACGCGTGTGGTGTGGCATGGATGCGGTCATGGCGCTGTTGCCGGGAGCTGCGTGCCTCACCGTGGGCACACCCATCCGGCCCTCCTTTCTTCGTGAATTCAGCAAGGTGAAGGACCTGAAAGCTCCGTTCCAACTGCTTGTATTGGGAGGCAGTGGCGGAGCCCGGGCCATCAACGAAGCGCTGATGTTGGCCGCGCCGCCGCTGCTGGAGCAGTTTCCCGATTGGAAGATCCTGCACCAGGCCGGTGCCAAGGAATTCGAACGGATCTACTCAGCGCCACATCACGAACGACATCAAATCGTGCCGTTCATCGAGGCCATGGACCAGGCCATGGAGGCTTCCAGCCTGGTCATCTCGCGGTCCGGTGCCAGTACCTGCGCCGAACTGAAGGCTGCGGGCCGGGGCGCCATACTGATCCCCCTACCGAACTCTGCCCATGATCATCAAAGGAAGAACGCTGAGGCTCTTGGTCTGGAGAATCGCGCGGTGCTGGTTAGCCAGCAGCCCAACCTTGCGGACCACATCGAAGCTCACGCCGCCAGCCACATGGCCAACACCTACGCCCGTATCAAACTGGGCCAATCACCTGCGCTGAACCATGCGGTGGAATTGTGCTTGGACGATCTGGCGAAGGTGCTGGGAAACCTGTGAATCGAACCACCGCTTATCGGTTGGCAGCGCCTTTCTATGATCTGGCCATGGCGGGCCTGCTGCGCTCAGCCCGAAGGCAATCCATCGCATCACTGAGCTTGCTACCAGGTGAAAAATTACTGATTCCCGGCATCGGCACTGGGCTGGATCTTCCCAACTTGCCGCGCGATGTGGATATGGTGGGCGGCGATCTGGTACCCGCCATGCTTGCCCAAGCCAGCGCGCGGGGCATTCGGCTAGGCCTCAGAAATCTGCGGCTCGCGATCATGGATGCCCAGGCGCTGCCCCTGCCGGATGAGAGCTTTGACGCGGTGCTGTTGCATCTCATCGTCGCCATTGCACCTGATGGTCACGCGGTGCTGGCCGAGGCCTGCCGCGTGCTCAAACCAGGGGGCCGCCTCACGGTGATGGATAAATTCCTGCCGGATAACCAGGCGCGCATCCCCTTCTGGCGCCACGCCGTCCAATCCATCCTTTTCCCTTTCACCGATTTCAATCGCCGCTTTGGCGACCTGACCACGGAATTGCCTCTGCGGACCCTCTCTGATCAAGGCGTGGTGCTGGGCCGCACCATCCGCTGCATTCTATTGGAGAAGACTTCATACGTTGAGCCATGAGCCCATAGCCCCTGGCTGAAACCGCATCTATCATGGCTTCACCTTCAAGGAGAACAGCATGGGTCTGATGGACATGGTCGGTGGATTGATGGGCGGCAATGGCAGCCAAGGGCAGAATCCCATGCTCAACGCTGTGATCGGAATGATCCAGCAACAACCCGGTGGCATCCAGGGCCTGTTGGGAAAGTTCCAGCAAAACGGCATGGGGGAACAGGTTAAGAGCTGGATCGGCACCGGTCAGAACCAGGAGATCGGTGCGGAAAATGTGCAACAGGCCTTGGGGCAGGATCAGATTGCCGGACTGGCGCAACAACTGGGGATTGGCCATGGTGAAGCCGCCTCTGGGCTTGCGCAGTTCCGGCCGCTCATCATTGATAAGCTGAGCCCTCAAGGTCAATTGCCCAGCCATGAGGAAACCCAGGGGGGCGGCGGACTGATGTCCATGCTCAGCGGATTCTTAGGCTAGACCCAAACCAACATTCACTTTTCGAAGGGGAGTGGCCATGACCAATCCTGTGGTAGCGCCTCAGATGACTTTGTCCTGGACCTACCCGCCCAGTTCGCCGGGGCTCTGGTTCAATACCACGGATGCCTCCCAGGACGGCGCTGTGCTGGTGGGCGGAACCTTCCAATTCGACACCACCGCGAATTTTGGTTTCTATGTGTTGAATCAGGCCGGGCAGGTACTCCAGTCGGATACCTGGGACAGCGCCTACGAAGGCGTGTTCTGGGTGAAGCTGAACCAGCTCGGCACCATCGCCGTGGGTGGCGGTTGGCTTACCAGCACCTATACCGGGCAATTGCGTGCCCTTTCCGTGAGCGATGGCAGTGTCCTGTTGACACAGTCCACGGGCTCCCGGGTGAACACCATCGCCATGTCCGCGGATGGCACCATCATGGCCGCTGGCTGCGGCGCCACCTATGGCGGCAGCAGTCAGCAGATCTACCTCTACGCATTGAAGGACAACGCCTACCAGGCACTTACAGGACTCGCCTCGGCCAACAACAGTGTGCAAAGTCTGGCCATGGCCACGGACGGAACCTGGCTGGTGGCGGGCTTCTACCCCAATGGTTCGGCGCCTGCACTGATCTTGTACCAGGTCACGGCCACAGGCCTTGTGCAATCGCAGATCTGGTCCATTCCAGCAAGTAGTGCCTTGGCGGAGCCCAACGAGGCGGATATACGCGGCTTCGCGAAGGAGCATCTGGCAGCCCTAGCCAATCGGAACGTTCGAGTGGAATCCAGCTCCGGTGGCGCCTACGTGAAATCAGTAGCCATGTCCGCGGACGGTTCGAAATTCGCCGCGGCCATCAGCGGCACCAATGGCATTTACTACTTCGATCGCGACACGTTCATTCAGAGCGGTGCGCCCCAATGGCAATACGTCCAGCCGGACATTGGCACTTCCAGTTGTGTGGGCTTGTCCGCGGATGGCACTTTCCTGGTGGGCCTGAGCAATGGCAGCGCGCCTTTGGTGGGTTATGCCTACCGTGTGAACGATTGCGGGAGCAGCGGAAACCTGACTTGGTCCAAGATTGTGGAATATTGGCCCAATCCCAGCAACCACATTTTGGGTGGCGGGGATGCGCTGGTGTCCTTCGGTACCGGTGAACCCAATAAGGATAATACCCTGACACCCGGCCACTACTACGTGCTGGACGCCAACAGCGGTGCAGGTCTCGGTGAATTCGACACCACCGCCATGAACTGGCCCTTCCAGCTTTCGGGCGACGGCGGTTTTGCCATCGGCGGCAGTGATGATGGCTACCTGTATGGATTCAGCGCACGGGGAAATTGGGGCAACGCAATCTGAACGGAAAGCAAGAACTCACTGTGAAAATCGCCCTGGTTAACACTAATTCAGGAGTAGTCTCAAGGTGGATTGTGAGACTTGTTTTGGGCATCCGCACACCAGCCCCCCACCTCGCTGTGAGCTCTGCTCCCCTAGTCAATCCCCTGAATGCATGGGGGATCCTCGGCAGCCTTTTGGCCGCGCTGCTTTGGCTGGGGCCAACGCCCGTCCAGGCGGCTTCCAAGCCTGAGAAAGTCACCATTCAATTGAAATGGAAGCACCAGTTCCAGTTCGCTGGCTATTACGCGGCCCTGCACAAGGGGTATTTCGCCGCCGAAGGTATTGATGCACTCCTGGTGGAAGGTGGGCCGCACAAAGACCCCATCCGGGAAGTGACCGCCGGCAAGGCGGCCTATGGAGTCGGTGATTCGGATCTCCTGGTGGCGAAGGCCCAGGGCCTTCCTGTGGTGGTGGTGGCAGCCATCTACCAGCATTCTCCCTATGTCCTGATGACCCGGGCGGCCGATGGAATCAAGGAGCCCAAAGACCTGGTGGGCAAACGGGTCATGGTCGAGTTCAACCAGGGGGAGATCCAGGCCAAGGCGATGTTCCTGCACGAAGGCATTGACCCCTCCAGCATCAATTTCCTGCCTCAGTCCTGGAATATCAGGGACCTTATAGATGGCCGCACGGACGCCATGTCGGGGTACTTCGGCGTGGAGCCTTACCAGTTTGAACTGATAGGAGCCCCCGTCACCCTCATCCGGCCAGCCGACCATGGCCTAGACTTCTATGGCGACTGTCTTTTTACCACCACCGAGGAAGCCCGGAACCATACCGATCGCGTTGCACGGGTTCGCCGTGCAGTGATCAAAGGGTGGGGCTATGCCTTGGAACACCAGGAGGAAGTGGGCGGCTGGATCCTCTCGATGCCAGGAGTCCAGGCGCGCGGCATCCATCAGGGGAATATCACCGCCGAAGCCAAGGCTCTCGAGTCCCTCGTCCATTCTGAGCTTGTCCCCGTGGGCCAGATGAATGAAGATCGCTGGCAGAAGACCCTGGCGATCTACAAAGAGCTGGGAATACTCCCCTCCACCATGAGCCTGGATGGGTTCCTCTTCGACCCCACCCAGTGGTTGTCGGTGCAAAACCGGAATCGGCTGCTACTGGCGGCCGGGATCATCGCAGGGTTGATCTTCCTATTCCTGGCCTGGATTTTCGTGCTGCGCCGACACGTTCGGCAGAGCTCCGCCGCCCTGAGCGAAAGCGAGGCTCGCTATAAGCAATTGGTGGAGACAGCACCCGACGCGATCTTCATCGAATACCAAGGGCGCTTCGATTACTTGAATCCGGCGGCGGTAAACCTCTTCGGCATCCAATCAGCGGACGAGCTGATCGGCCATTCGGTGCTGGAAAATATCCATGAGGACGACAAACCCTGTATCCAGAAACGCCTTCAGGAATTCCAGGCGCATCCAGCCAACCTCTACCTCTCAGAGCTGCGTCTCGAAAGACCCGATGGCAAACAGGTAGAAGTGGAGGTCATGACCACCCCGATACCTTGGAATGGCGGCATGGGGGCACGGGTCTTTCTCCATGACATCACCGAACGGAATGCCGCCTGGCAGGCCATGGCCGAGAGCGAGGAGAACTATCGACAACTGGTGGAAAACGCGCCGGACTGCATCTTCGTGGCAAATGGCGGAGTGTTCCGCTACGTGAATCCTGCAGGCTTGCAGATGTTCGAAGTGGAATCCGCGAATGATCTCCTCGGCAAGCCCATGCTGGAGTTCATCCACCCGGACGACCGCCCCATGCTGGTTGCTCGCGGTCAGCACTTCCGCGACACCGGCGTGCCCATGCCAACGCAGGAATTGCGCGTGATGGGTAGCCGCGGCCATGTCACCTCCGTTGAGGTCACCACTACGAAAGTTCGGTTCCAGGGTGAAGTGGCAGCCCGGGTGTTCATGCGGGATATCACGGTCTGGAAGCAGACAGAGGCAGCCCTTAAGAACAGCCAGGGCGTCCTGCGAGGCTTCTTCGATGGGGCTCCCTTCCAGATGGGTGTCACGGAGTTCACTGAGGACGAGGACGTGATCCTGCTTTCCATCAACGCGACCGCCGCAGCCACTATGGGCCTGGATGTCAGAAAAGCCGTAGGCACGCTCGTTAGCAGCCTGGGCTTGCCTGGGGCCCATCGCGGTGTCTGGGTGGACCAGTACCATCAGGCCCAGAAGACTGGCCAGCCAGTTCACTTCGAAATGCAAGTCTCGATGTCAGAACGAGAGTTGCACTGGGCGGTCACTCTGACTTGCATAGGGAAGAGCCCCAATGGTCGTTCTCGCTTCGCGTACCTGGTGGAGGACGTAACAGAACGCCGCGAGATGGCCAGGGTTTTGGAAGAGCAGGAGTCCACGCTACGGGCCTTCTACGACGGCGCCCCCATGTTGATGGGCGTCACTGAGGTAACACCCGATGGGGAGATGATCGGCATCTCGGTCAATGAAGCCATGGCCCGGAGCTTTGGGAAGAAAGTGTCAGAAATCGTCGGGATCACAGCTCGACAAGCTGGAATGGAGCCCGAGGAGCACGCGATTTGGCTAGGCCGGTATCGGGAGGCCGAAGCCGCTGGCCAACCTATCCACTTTGTCCTTGGCGGCCAGGGGCGCGAACACAATGACTGGCTTTCGGTGACCATTGCTCCCCTCGAAAAATCTGGGACCGGGTATCCCAGGTTCTGTTTCATTTCCGAGGACATCAACAAGCAAAAGCAGTACGAGCAGGCACTGCGACAAGGCGAAATCGAGCAACGGCAGCTGGCCGAACGCCTGACCACCGCCCAGGCCGTTGGCCATGTCGGAAGTTGGGAGACGGATTTGGCCACCATGGAAGTGATCTGGTCGGAACAGACCCACCAGATTTTCGGGACCGATCCAGTCACTTTCAAACCCAATCATTCCGCTTTCCTGACGTTGATTCATCCCAAGGACCGGGACGCGGTAGACCTGGCCCTTCAGGAGTCGCTGCATCAGGATGTATCGCGCGCAATAGTGCATCGGATATTGGCGCGGGACGGTAGGACGAAAATCGTCGAAGAGCGCTGGCAGGTCTTCCGTGATGAGAAGGGATTGCCCGCGCGCGCGGTCGGCACCTGCCAGGACATTACTGAACGCAAAGAGGCTGAAAACAGGCATGAGGCGCTGCACCACATTTCCGAGGCCGCCCAATCCACCGCGACGCTCCCGGACCTCTTTCATCAGATTCACGAGATCATAGGTGGACTGCTGCCAGCCCCAAACTTTTTCGTGGCGCTTTATGACGAGCGCAAGGATGAACTGAGCTTCCCTTACTTCGTGGATCAACAGGATTCCCAACCAGGGCTGCGGAAGCTCAACGATGGCACTCTCACGGGCCAGGTAATCCGCACCGGGAAAGCGCTGCTGCTGACCCGAGGGACGGGGGTGGAGGGCTCTCGCCCGTCACTGCCGGTGGTCGGCACGGACTCCATAGATTGGGTGGGCGTGCCGCTCAAGTCCCGATCGGGCACCATAGGCGCTTTGGTGCTGCAGAGCTACTCCGGTGAAGTCAGTTACACAAATAAGGACCTTGCCCTGCTCGAATTCGTTTCTGGCCAGGTGGCCGTCGCTATCGAACGGAAGCAGGCGGAGCAGGAGTTGCGGGATCAGAATGACCTCTACCAGATGGTCCAGCGGGCCACCAGCGATGTGATCTGGGTTAGGGATATCGCCGCGGACACACTGGAATGGAGCGACACCATCACGGCTACGTTCGGTTATCCCAGCTCCAAGGTCCCATCCACCCGCCAGTGGTGGATAGACGCAGTCCATCCCGAGGACCGGGATCAGGTTCTTAATGGAATTGAAATTATTATCAAGTCAGGCGGGGTAGTGTGGTCCGATGAGTACCGTTTCCGCCAGATGGACGGTAGCTACACTCAGGTGCTCGACCGTGGGTACGTGGTGCGGGATGACGCGGGCAAAGCCATCAAGATGGTGGGCGCCATGTCGGATTTGTCGCTGCGCCTGCGCGCGGAGGAGGCCCAGGCGGCCAACAGTGCCAAGTCGGAGTTCCTGGCCACCATGACCCACGAGCTGCGCACCCCCATGATCGGCATGTTGGGGATGGTGGAAATCCTGTCTCATTCCCAATTGGACCCTGATCAACGCTCCGCCTTGGGCACCATCCAGTCCTCGGCCCGTTCGCTCCTGGGGATCATCGGCGGCATCCTGGACTTTTCGAAGATCGAGGCAGGGAAACTGGAACTGGAACCGCAGGTGGTGTCTTTGCGGTACATCCTGGAAGAGGAATTCTCCAGCTATTCAGGAGCAGCCTTCAACAAGGGCCTTCGCATGACCAGCGAGATCGCCCCGGAAATCGCCGAGGCCCACCTGGCGGATCCGGTGAGGTTCCGCGAAATTCTGGCCAATTTCTTCACCAACGCGTTGAAGTTCACCCATGAAGGTACGGTGGGCCTCCGGGCCGAACTACTGGCTTCTGATGAGGTGTCCCAGACCCTCGCCATCCGCGTCTGGGACACGGGCATTGGTGTCTCGCAGGAAAACCAGAAACGGCTCTTTCAACCCTTCGTACAGGCGGAGTCCACGACCACCCGTCGCTTTGGAGGCACAGGGTTGGGGCTCACCATCTGCCTGCGCTTGGCCCAGATGATGGGCGGCCGCATCACCATGGAAAGTGATGAGGGCAAGGGCACCACCATGTCCTTCATCGCCGCCTTTCCCCTGGCGGACCCTGAGGCACTGAAAAGTGCCGCCAAAGCGGGTGCCTGGGAACCCATGGAACCACCTGGCCGGGAGGCGGCCCTGGCTGCAGGCTGCTTGGTGTTGTTGGTGGAAGACCACCCCACCAACCGCATTGTGCTGACGCGCCAGGTTCAGTTGGCCGGCTATCAGGTGGATACCGCCGAGGATGGGCTACAGGCATTGAATGCCTGGAAGGAGCATGGCTACGGCCTGGTGCTCACAGACATCCACATGCCGCGCATGGATGGCTACCAGCTGGCAGCGGCCATCCGCCGTGCCGAAGAGCTTGCTGGCCGGACCCGTATTCCGATTCTCGCCCTCACTGCCAACGCGCTTGAGGGAGAACTGGACCGCTGTCTGGCATCGGGCATGGACGATTGCATCATCAAACCCGTAAGCATTCCCGGGCTTGATGCAAAGCTGCGCCAATGGCTTCCTGCCGCCGCGCTGTTGATGACTCAGCTAGCCCCGGGCTCGGCTGCGAAGCCTGGGTCGGTTACGGCGGACGCCGTGGTGGCACCACCTATAGACCTTGCTTTCCTGGCAAGTTATTCCCAGGGCGACCGGGCCGTCACCCTGGAGATCCTTTGCGATTTCCGGGACACCACCCGGGCTGACGTTGAGGGCCTACGACCAGCCGAAGACCGGGGTGACCTGGAACATCTTGCGCGGTTGGCTCACCGGATCAAGGGTGCCAGCGGCATGGTAGGGGCTAAGCCACTGGCCGAAGCCGCCGCCATCCTGGAGGCCCACGCAAGTGCAGGCGAGGGTCACCTTGTGTTTGATGCTCTCAGTGGGGTGGAATCCGCCTACGCGTTGGTGGATAGCTTTACGACCCTGGAGATCGAGAAGGGATGAGCCCCGAGCGGGGTCCCCAAATAATGGGATTTTCATTGCGCCCCATCCCGGTTGAAAAAAGGCTGGGTCACGGAGGAATAATAAAGCAAACCAAGGTAGCCCAAGCCCACCATCCAGGTTGTATCATTCACCACACCAATCCCGGCTTTTTTTGGAGACGATCATGGCCACGCAACCCATGCCCACCGGGTTCGGTTCATTCTGTTGGCAGCAGCTCAACACCACGGATCTTGCGGCGGCCGAAGCTTTCTACTCGAAGCTGTTCGGATGGGAAACCACGCGCGCGATCGCTGAGGGAATGATCAATTGGGGCCCCTTTTCAGTGGTGAAAAACACAGGCCTGGAAATCGCCACGATCATGCAGATGCCGACGGACGCAGAGAGTCAGAGCCATTGGCTTTCCTATGTGTGGGTACAAGACCTCCAGGCCAGCTTCGTGAAGATGCAGGCCCTGGGCGGTAAGCCCTTCCTTGAGCCAAGAGTCATTCCCGAAGGAAGTTTCGCGGTCTTCGCTGATCCCAGCGGCGCCTTGCTGGCGATGTTCGAAAAAGCGCCGCCCATGGACACCACCAAACCCGCCCCCATCGGCCCCGGCACCTTCTGCTGGTTTGAATGCACCACCCGGCTGGATGCAGCCTGCATCGCCTTCTACACCGCCCTGTTCGGCTGGACAGCGACGAGCATGAACATGGGCGCCGCAGGAACCTACACCCTCTTCCACAACCATGGCGAACAGGTCGCCGGCCTTATGCCCATGAACGGCCCCGAATGGCCCACCGACATGTCCGCCCACTGGATGCCCTACATCGCCGTCGCCGACGTGGATGAAACCTACGCCCGCGTCGAAGCCTGCGGCGGCGAAGGCTGCGTCCCACCCACGGACATTCCCAACATCGGAAGGTTCGCGGTGATTGATGACGGGAGCGGGGGATATGTTTCGATATTCCGGGGGGCGTGAGCGACCGCGATTGATTCGGAGTTTCCTCTTGCTCTCAAAAGGATTCGATTCGGGAATTGCCCATAGGGCTAGAGAGCGTCGAATTCAGAGTCAGGTACCCTGCGAAACACCCTGAAGGATTGGAATGTCATCCACGCGCATAGTTGTCCTGACGTCGTTGGCCATGCTGGCCTTTGCGGGCAATTCGCTGCTGTGCCGTACCGCGCTGAAACACTCCGGCCTTGACGCGGCGAGTTTCACCACAATCCGGCTGGGCTCCGGCGCGGCGATGCTTTGGTTGGTCGCGCGGGTGGGCCATGGCACAACTAGCGGCAAGGGCAACTGGCTATCGGCATTCGCGTTGTTTATTTATGCGGCTGGCTTTTCTTTTGCATATGTGAGCCTGCCCGTGGCTACGGGTGCGCTCCTGCTCTTTGGCGCTGTCCAGGCCACCATGCTGGGCCGTGCCATTTGGGTTGGAGAACGCTTTCTGAAGCTGCAGCTCGCCGGTCTCGTGCTCGCTTTCGGAGGGCTTGTTTGTCTATTCTTGCCAGGTCTTTCTGCGCCGCCCCTGTTCGGCTCCCTCGTGATGTTGAGCGCTGGGGTTGCATGGGGCGTCTACTCCTTGCGCGGGAAAGGTGCGGGTGATCCCACCAAGGTGACGGCTGGCAATTTTCTGCGTGCTGTTCCCATCGCCGCAGCATTGAGCCTATTGAGCCTGCTGACGCATAACGGCGCTACTTGGGATGCGGCTGGATTTGGGTTCGCGGTTGCATCAGGTGCCCTGGCCTCTGGAATTGGATACGCCATTTGGTACACAGCTTTGCCTGAATTGAAGGGGACCAAAGCGGCGATCGTGCAACTGAGTGTTCCGGTCTTAGCGGCCTCGGGCGGCATCCTATTCCTCGGCGAGGTTGTAACTCTGCGCTTGGTATTGGCCTCCGTAGCCATTCTCGGTGGAATCGCACTGGTGATTCTGGAGAGACAAAATGCCCTTGGTGCCCTGCTGTCCACTCCTGCCGAAGCCGTTTCATTGGATGGCTGAGCTCGAGCCTCAGACTGCGACATTCCCCAAATTGATCCGGGCTTGCCTTACCCTTCCCTAGCAATCCGAAGGAGGATTTCATGAAACGCATTCTGGCGATGATCCTTTTGTTTGGGCTCATGTCTGCGCAAGCACCGCTGCGGGCGCTGGAAGATTCCACGCCCCGCACCATCACGGTTGCCGGCGATGCCGAAATCAAAGTGGCGCCGGACGAGGTGATCCTGACACTGGGCGTGGAGACAAGGCATAAGGAGCTGGCTGAAGTAAAGCGGCAGAACGACCAGCGCATGAAGGAAGTGCTGGCGGCGGCGCTGGCATCTGGCATCGCTGGCAAGGATATCCGCACAGACTATCTGAACCTCGCGCCCGAGTACGATTACCAGAACCAGCAAAGGACTTTTGTGGAGTACATCCAGCGCACCACCATCGTCATCACGCTCCGGGAAGTTTCGAGGTTCGAGACTCTGCTGACTTCGGTGCTCCAGGCTGGTGTCGAATACATCCACGGCATTGATTTCCGCACCAGCGAGTTGCGGAAATATCGGGATGAGGCGCGAGCCTTGGCGATGAAAGCCGCCAAGGAAAAGGCCATCGCGCTCGCGGGGGTGCTTGGTCAGAAGGTCGGCAAGCCCAGATCCATCCAGGAAGGTTCGGGCGGCTGGTGGTCCAGCTATGGCGGCTGGTGGGGCCGTGGCTACCAGAATATATCCCAGAACGTTTCCCAATCCGGCGCGGGCTCTGGTTCAAGCCAGGAAGGCCCTTTGGCGCCCGGAACCTTGAGCGTCCGCGCCAACGTGACCATCACCTTCGATCTGGAGTAGTTTTCACCATGCGACCGTAAGCATTGGTGAACACGTGGGTAGAAGCCTTTAACAAGGCCGACGCGTCCGCCCTTGCTTCGTTCTATTTCGAAAACGCCAGCAATCACCAGGTGGCTGAATTGCCTATTGAAGGGCGAGAAGCCATCCGCGCACTGTTCGCGAATGGCTTCGCTTCAGCCAAGATGGTTTGCATCGTTGAGAACATTTTTGAAGAAGGCGGCTGGGCTATTCTTGAATGGCGGGACCCCCTGGGCCTCATAGGTTGTAGGTGCTTCAATGTGGTGAATGGACAGATCGTTCTCCAACGCGGTTTTTGGGATAAGCTGACGTTTCTCCGCCAGCACCAGCTGCTAATTCCAAACGATTTTCTATAATTAATCTTCCATCTCAAGGCCACTTTTTCTATGACTGAACCACTAGCCATCTCCTTCCGTGGCGCAGTCTCTACTGATGCCCCACACATCGCAGCTCTGGTGAATTCTGCCTATCGCGGAGATTCAAGCCGAGCGGGTTGGACCACTGAAGCTGACCTGGTCACGGGGGCGCGTACCGACGCGGGCGATGTGCTGCGGATGCTGGCAGAGCCTGGATCCATGATCCTTTTGTGCCTACAAGAAGGTGCCATCGTCGGCACGGTCTACCTAAAGCAGACGGACGCCACATCAGCCTACCTGGGGCTGTTCGTGGTGAAACCCACCTTGCAGGGTGGCGGCATCGGCAAGCAGTTCATTCAAGCGGCCGAACGCGCGGCACAAGCACAGTTTGGCATCAGCCGCATGTGGATGACTGTCATCAGTGTGCGGGAGGAACTTCTGGCATATTACGAGCGTCGAGGCTATCGCCGCACCAGCGAGTTGAAGCCATTCCCACGCGAAGCCGGGGCAAGTGTGCCGCAAGTGGACAACCTGCAGCTCGCAGTGCTGGAGAAGTACTTAGTTTCATAGTCCCAGGTCCCAGGTCCCAAGTTCTGCGTTTAGAGTCAACGATCGCCAGCCCCCAGCCCACACTTCATCTGTAGGTGGTAGGTTTTCTTGGTTGGCGCTTTTTATGAGGAGGGGACATGGAAACTCGCGCCCAGGGTATCAACAAAGTGCTGTGGCAGATTCTCTTCCTGAATATCCTGGTGGCCGCGGGCAAGGTCGCTTGGGGGCTCATCAGCGGTTCTACAGCCATGTTCGCCGATGGCATCCACTCCTTCACAGACGGCTCTGGAAATATCGTTGCGCTTATTGCCATGAAGGCCGCCGGCAAGCCCCCGGACCAGGATCATCCTTATGGGCATCACAAATACGAGGCCTTCGCGAGCGCCGCCATCGGAATCATGCTGTGCCTCGCCGCGTGGAAGGTGATCAGTGGTTCCGTGTCCGCGCTCGTTGCTTACGCCAACAGCGGCATCCATCCCAAAGTCGAAGTGACATTCACTTCCTTCGCGGTCATGATCGTCACCCTCGGTATCAATGTCTTTGTAGTGTGGTTTGAAACCCGCCGCGGCAAGGAACTGGGCAGCGATGTGCTGCAAGCCGATGCGAAGCATACCCTGTCGGATATTTGGGTGACTCTGGGCGTTCTGCTCTCCTTGGTTTTAGTAAAGATCGGGGTGGCCATTGCGGACCCCATCGTAGGTCTGTTCGTGGCGGTGGCAATCCTTTGGGCCGCCCTCGAAGTCTTCAAAGGCGTGAAAACCACCTTCTCGGATGAGCAGAGGCTTGATCCCGTTGATGTGATGAAAAAAGTCATCGCCTTTGCTGGCGTAAAAGGTTGCCACAACATCCGCTCCCGAGGAACCGGCGCAATCATCCATATGGACATGAGCATCCTCGTGAATCCAGTCATCACCGTGGAGGAAGGTCATCTCATCGCGCGGGATCTGGAGGTCTGGCTGTGCCAAAACTACGTGGGACTCATGGACGTGGTTATCCACGTGGAGCCCGATGACGAAAGTCAGCGCAGCAGATCCGTCATAAACTAGACGAATGGACCGGGTCGAATGCGTAGTTGTGGGTGCGGGGGTCGTGGGCCTCGCGCTGGCGAGGGCGCTGGCGGTGGCAGGCCATGAAGTTCTGATCCTGGAAGCCGAGGACCGAATCGGCACTGGCATCAGCTCCCGCAACAGCGAGGTGATCCATGCGGGCATCTACTACGCCAAGGACTCGCTCAAGGCTTCCCTTTGTAGGTCTGGCAAGCGTGCGTTGTACGACTTTTGTGAAGCAGAGGGCGTGGCGTATCAGCGTTGCGGCAAGCTCATCGTGGCCACGGAGGACGACCAAATCGCCACCCTGCGCCAAGTCCAAGCTCAGGCATCAGGCAACGGCGTTGAGCTTGAATGGTTGGACTCCATCGCCGCCACTCGGATGGAACCCAACCTGCGTTGCGCAGCGGCGCTGCATTCACCTTCAACTGGCATCATAGACAGCCACGGACTGATGCGGGCGCTACGGGCGGACGCGGAACAGCATGGCGCGCTGTTAGTGCTGCGATGCCCGGTTCTACATGGGCACGCCATGGCCGGAGGCATCGTACTAGAGGTGGGTGGTGAAGAACCCACAAGTCTTCTCACCCGGCAGCTCTTCAACTGCGCAGGATTGGGTGCGCAGGCTGTGGCCCAAAGCATCGAAGGTATTCGCGCGGATGCGATCCCTTCCTTGCATCTGTCCAAGGGAAGCTACTTTTCGCTGGCAAGACCTTCGCCTTTTTCACGGCTGGTTTACCCGGTGCCGGTGAACGATTGGCTGGGGGTCCACTTGACACTCGACCTGGCGGGGCAGGCGCGGTTCGGTCCCGATGCCGAGTGGGTGGATGCTGTTGACTACAGCGTGGACCCAGCTCGCTCGGAGGCTTTTTACTCCGCGGTCCGGCACTATTGGCCTGACCTCCCGGATGCTTCCCTGCAACCCGCCTATGCTGGCATCCGCCCCAAAATTCAAGGGCCGGGTGAACCCGCGCGGGACTTCGAAATCCAGGGCGAAGAAACCCATGGCGTGCCTGGACTCATCAATCTGCTCGGCATAGATTCACCGGGACTCACCGCCTGTCTGACCCTCGCGCAGCAGGTTATGGAGCAGTTCTGATCAGGCCCCGGCCTTTTCTTCCCCGTCTTTTCTTGGATCAAACGGAATCCCGGCTTTTTTGCAGGCTTGGATGAAAGTCTCGCGGTCATGGCATTTCCGGTAGGCTTCCATGGGCTCGATAGCCTTGTCCTTGATGAGTTTGACCAGTACATCGTTCTGCAACATTTGGCCATACTGACGGCCCGACTTCATGGCGGTGGGAATTTCATGAAGCTCGCCTTTGAAGATCAGATCCGCGATTTGTGGGTTGTTGAACATGGTTTCGATGACCGCAACCTGTCCACCACCAACCTTTTTCACCAGGGTTTGGCAAAGTACCGCTTTCAGGGAGCCCGCCAGGCGCGAGCGTACGGAAGGTTGATGATCTGGTCCGAATACTTCGCTCAAGCGGCTGATGGCATCCAGCGCTGAAGTGGCCGAAAGCATTGCCAGCACCAGCCGTCCAGCCCCCGCTGCGTCCAAGGCCAATTCCACGGTTTCGGCGTCACGCAATTCCCCTACCACCAGGATGTCCGGAGCCTGCCGCAGGGCGGCCCGGATGGCCTGTTTCTGCCGGGCTGGATCCCGGCCTACTTCCCGCTGACGCACCAATGCGCTTCCTTTCAGGAACGGGAATTCGATGGCGTCCTCAATGGTCACGATGAAGCCGTGACGAGATTCGTGGGCCATGGCCACCAGGGCCGATACTGTCGTGGTGCGCCCACTGCCGCTGGGCCCGGCAATGACTACCAGGCCATGGTTGAACTGCACCAGGCGGCGGATGGGTTCGCTCAAGCCCAGGGTGTCGGCGTCTGGCACTTCCTTGGGCATGATGCGCAACGCCACGGCGGGGCCCAGGGCATCATGAAAAAGAGAGACTCGCAAGCGGCACTGCAGGCTGTCATTGGTGTATGCGAATTCCGTATCCATGCCCCGTTCAAAAGCATCCCAGTTGGTCTTTGGAGTGATGCCCTTGATCAAGTCCGTGAGTTCTTTTGCGGGGATGGGTTTGAAGCCTTCTACGGATCCAACGCGTCCCTGGTGCCGCAACAATGGCGATTCGTCCGCGTTCAAGTAGACGTCCGATCCACCGAGATCCAGCATCCAGGTGATGAGGCTATCCATGCTCAGCACCCGCGCCGGAGCAGGGCCTTTGGGAAGTAAATAATCCCCGGAGCTTGCTCCGGTGGGTGCTGGCATGCTGTCTTGGGTCAAGGCCCGCACCCTGCCTGCCACAATGCGTGTTCCAACGCTGCTGCGCTGCAGCAGGAATTGGAAAGGCTCCGTTTCGTAGATGTATTCGAACCGCACTTGTTCACCGCGGAGATAGCTCGTTGAAAGTTCCTCCGGCAGGATTTCCTTGGCCAGGCCATCGAGTACCGCTCCGACCAACTCCTGGGAGCTCAGGGTCACCCGGTGCCCCCCGGGGATTTCCATGGCCGGGAATTGGCCTGGGTCCAGATGCAGGGTGGCCGCACCCTTGACGAGCATCTGAGCCAGAAATTTGTCCAGCTTGGCCATGGCCATCTCCGAATCTTTAATTGGATAATTACGGCCTATCATAGGCTGAAGGCAGAATGATGACCAGGGGAGTGGCGGACTGGGTAGGCTCTCTGCCAACAGCCATGAGCTATCAGCTATGCGGGATGCGGCCAATGGCCGCTGCCCTGTTTACCTGATAGCTGATGGCTGATTGCTCTTAGCTTTTTTAAGGAGCCGATACGCTAAGAGCGATGTCCACCCTTGCGCCTCTCCCCCTCAGTACCCAGGTCACGGTTCTTCGCGGCCTGGGACCGGCGCGAGCTGCGGCCTTGGAGGAAGCAGGCATCCACACCTTGCGCGATCTGCTGATGCAGCTGCCCTATCGCTACGTGGACCGGGGATCCATCATGAAGCTCGGTGATCTTGAGCTGCGCGGATTCGAGCCGGGCCTGGAGGACCGCGAGATCATCACAGTATTGGGGTTGGTCCACGATATTCGCCAAACGCTGACGCGGATCCAGCGAATGGCCCTGACCGAAGTGCTGTTGAACGATGGCACCGGAACCTTGAAACTCGTCTTCTTCAATCAACCGTACCTGGGGCGCAGCCTCAAGATCGGCGACCGCCTGCTGGCCTTTGGGCCACTGTTGAACGGCCGTAATGGAACTGAAATGCGCGGCCCGCAAATCGAACTCATGAGCCGCGCCGCACATGAAAATTCCAAGAGTGGGCTTGATGAAACCTGGGTGAGCCGCTTTCTGCCGCTCTATCGCAAGATGGGGCCCATCAGCAGCCTGGTACGAAAAAAGTTGGTGGAAGACGCCCTGCTGCGCGCCCACCCACCCGAAGAATGGCTGCCCCCGGAACTTTGCAGACACCTCCCCGATACGCTTACCGCGCTGCGGTTGCTGCATCATCCCCCGGATGAAAGCGACGGACGGCTGTTGAACCAGCGCGAAACACCGGCTCATGAACGCTTGGCGGTGGAAGAACTTTTCGCCTTCGCGCTGGGAGTCGAGCTGCGTCGCGCGGGGCGCTTGAGCCGTCGTGGCCTAGTGGTGCCCACTTCGCCGGATTTGCGGGAACGCCTGAAATCCTTCCTACCCTTTCATCTCACCCATGCGCAGCGCAAAGTCTTCAAGGAAATCGTGGACGATATCACTTCCGGGCGGGTCATGCATCGTCTGCTGCAAGGAGATGTGGGCAGCGGGAAAACCCTGGTTGCATTTCTATCCATGGCCATGGTGGCCGAGACCGGCGGACAGGGCGCCTTGCTGGCACCCACGGAAGTTCTGGCCCGACAACACTCATTGACCTTCGAACGCTTGTTGGGAGCTGAAGCCCACCGCATGCAACTTTTGTTAGGCCCCATGAAGGCTGCAGAAAAACGCGCGGCCCTGGCGCGCATCGCCAGCGGCGAGGTGCGTTACATCGTGGGTACCCATGCCCTATTTCAGGAAGCCGTGAGCTTCAACGATCTGCGTCTGGTGGTGGTGGATGAGCAGCATCGTTTTGGTGTGAAGCAGCGCGAAGCTTTGAAACAAAAGGGCGGTGATCCTCATTGGCTCGTGATGAGCGCCACGCCGATTCCGCGCTCCCTGGCGCTTTCGCTGTTTGGTGATCTCGATCAATCGGTGCTCGATGAACTACCACCGGGTCGCCAACCCATCACCACCAGACTGGTAGCTACAGATTCCGCTGAGCGGGCCTGGGACCTGATTGAAAAAGAATTAACAGTGGGACGCCAAGCCTTTGTGGTGAGTCCGGCCATAGACCCGAGTGATGAAAACAAAGTAAAGCTCCGCGATATCCAGGCCATGGAAAGCCTTATCCGCGCACGTTTTCCAGGCCTCGACATGGAAGTTGTCCACGGGCGCCTGAAGCCCGATGACATGGCGGCGCGCATGAACCGCTTCGTGCAGGGAGACGCGAAGTTGCTCCTGGCGACGACGGTAATCGAAGTGGGAGTGGATGTTCCCAATGCAACCGTCATGGTGGTGGATCACGCGGAGCGCTTTGGCCTTTCCCAATTGCATCAGCTTCGGGGCCGCGTGGGGCGCGGGGCCCATCGCGGTTTCTTCGTGATGATCTCAGGCATTGAAACCGAGCGGCTGCATGTGCTGGTGGAAACCCAAGACGGCTTCAAGATCGCGCAAAAGGATCTGGAGATTCGCGGCCCCGGAGAGTTTTTCGGCACCCGCCAGGCGGGCCTTCCACAATTCCAGGTGGCGGATCTGGTCCGGGACCGGAAGTTGCTCCAGATGTGCCGGGAGGCCGCCGCCAAAGCCATCGCCTCAGGCCTGACCGACGCGCAGACCGAATGGCTGCAAAGAGAGCAGGAAAGGCTGAAATTGGCCGAAGTGAGCTGACTTCACGCTTTAAAAAGAGCCGGACTCACTTAGAACAGCAGTGGTAGCTGTCACAAAAGGGACGCTCGCGCCATAGAAAGGGATGCAGCGGTGCGCGTTTTGTGCATATTGTTAGAAACTTGGTTAATGTGCCAGGGTTCATCGGCCATCCAAGAAAGGTAACGGGATTCGAATGCGTTTGACCCTCCGCCTCGTGGCGCTCTTGCTGCTGACCGTTTTCGGGTCGGTGGACGGTGTGCGCATCGCGGCGGTTCCTGCGCTCGAGGCTTGCGCCTGCGACTGTGGCGCCCCTGCGGATGATTTTTGCCAATGCAAAGGACCTGCTTAGCCAGCAGCCCCTCCAAAGAGTCAGGATCCCTGCTCTAAATCTTCCTCAGATTGTTCCACCCACACCTTCGCCACTACTGTCATCACTATTTCCAAAAAGGCCGAACCCGCGACGAACCCAGAGCCAAGGTCGGAACCAAATCCGTGGCCGATCCAGGTAGCCCAGGGTGCGAGCGTTACCGGTCCTTCCCTCGTTCGGGTTGGTTACCGCTTCCTAGGAGGCATCCCACCTCCTTCGCGCTGCCTCGAACGCCTTGCCTTGCTTTCTGTATTCCGGAATTGAGATACGGTCTGCGAATTTTCTAAGCAGATTCATTACGTCTCTCATTTTTGGAGTAAGCCATGCGCACATTCCTGTGCCTGGCCCTGGGTCTCATGCCGGTTGTCGGCAGAGCCCAAGCCCAGAGTCCTACCGCGCCGCCCCAGCAGGAATCGGCTGTGGCCGAAGACCCCGTCCTTACCTCCCTCATTCATGAAGCACTCGAACAAAACCCCGATCTCGCCAGGTCCAACGCTTTGTTGGAAGCGGACCGCGAACGCATTCCCCAAGCAATAGCCCTTCCCGATCCAAGCCTCTCCCTGGGCCTCCAGAACGACGGTTTCAAAAGCCTCCAGGTCGGGAAGATGGAGACATCTTTCTACCAGGTGATGTATACCCAACCGCTACCGTGGCCAGGTAAGAGAAGCCTGCGTGGCGAAGTCGCGGGACTCGGCGCGGACATCACCAAGGTGGCGGTGGAGCGGGCCCGCTTGAGTATTCAAGCCGATGTCAAACGTGCCTATTTCGGATTGCTGCTGGTGCGCGGCCAACTCCGATTGCTGGAGGACCAGGCTATTTTTCTGGAGAATGCCCAGGCCATCACCCAGGCGCGTTATGAGGTGGGACAGGGCGCGCAAGCGGATCTGCTGCGGGCCCAGCTCGAACGGAACCGACTCAGCCAGACGCGCTTCTCCCTTCAGTCCGAAGAACGTGTTTTGCTGGCGGCGCTCAACCGCCTTCGGGGATCATCAGAGGATTCAGCGATCCCCACCGCAGCTTCATTGGAACAACTGCAATTTCACCCCATGCCGATTGAAGAGGTCCTGGTCCAAGCCGAGGCGCAAAGCCCAGAACTCCAGGCCGCCCGCCTTGGCGTGAAGCAGGCCGAAGCTAGTTTGGATTTGGCAAAACGGGACCGCTATCCGGATTTTGCCGTGAGCGGCGCCGTAATGCCCCGTGGAGCCTTGGAACCCATGTGGTCGGTGGGCTTTTCAATTTCGCTCCCGGTCTGGTCGAAACAGAAACAGCAGAGGGCGGTGACTGAGCAGGATTGGCGCCGGAAGTCTCAAGGCTCCGAAGCCACCAGCGTGCGCAATATTTTGCACCAGCGCACCCGCGAACGATCCGCTCAACTGGACTCAGCGCTTGGAACCATCCGGATCTATCGAGATGGACTGCTGGTGCAGAGCGAGGCCACCTTTCACGCCACCCTGGCCCAATACGAAACGGGGCGGGTTCCCTTTCTGAGCGTGTTGGAGACCCTCAATGGTTGGCTGGCTGATCGGAGCGGGCTTCTGCAGGCCGTAGCCCAAGCAGAAGCCATCCAAATAGCTGTGGAGGAGATCAACCTCTCGGGAACACCCGCAATCAGCGCCCAGGGCCTTGCCGCGGGTTCCTTCGGCATGGGTGGCGCTCCCGGTGGATCTGCCATGCCATCGCCCTCAAGGGCTGCGCCAATGAGCGACAGCAGTTCCTCTCCGAAGGCCATGTGAAGCGAAGCCAGCCATGAATCCAGACACGAACAAATCGAAACGGAGCCTCCCATGACCAACGGAACTAATGAATTCAGTCCGAAGCCTGCCTCGAAATTCAAGACCTTTGCCTTCATCGCCCTTGGCTTGGTCGTGGGCGTGGGAGGAACGTTACTGTTCCAGCCCGCCTCCCATAAACCCGGAGCCGACACGGCCCAGACCATGGCGAAGCAGATGTACCAATGCCCGATGCACCCGCAGATCATTCGAGATCACCCAGGGGATTGCCCCATCTGCGGCATGAAACTGGTGCCCATCAAAGATAGCGCGGCCACCGTGGCCACCACCCCCCCCGCTGACCATGGAAAGATCATCCTCTACCGCTCACCCATGAATCCTTCCATTACCTCCACCAAGCCCATGAAGGACGAGATGGGGATGGACTTTGTGGCGGTTTTCGAAGGGGAACTGCAGGGTGAGGGCCCCACGGTCACCGACCATGCTTCAGTCACTATTGACCACGAACGGCAACAGCTCATCGGCTTGAAAACAGCCAAGGCCATCGAAGGCCAGATCAGCGGTGAGATCCGCACCACAGCCCGTCTCACGGTGGACGAAACCCGCGTCCGCAAGATCAACGTCAAGGTCGAAGGCTTCGTCGAAAAACTCTTCGTGGATTTCGTCGGCAAGCCCGTGCGAATGGGCCAACCACTATTCAGCCTCTACAGCCCTGAATTCGTGAGCGCCCAAAGCGAATTTCTCTTGGCGCTCAAAACCCAAAAAGCCCTGTCTGCGGGTTCTTTGGCTACTAGCGGCACGGATCTTCTGGAGTCCGCCAAACGCAGGCTGACCCTTTGGGACGTTCCCAAGGGTGCTCTGGAACACCTTGAACAGACCGGCGAAGTCCAAAAGTCAGTCACCCTTCGTTCCCCCATCACTGGCGTAGTCACGGTCAAGAATGTGGTGGAGGGCGCCCGCATCACGCCGAGCGATATTCTCTTCGAGATCACGGACCTGGGCCGGATCTGGGCGCTGGCGGATGTCTATGAAGCCGAACTGGGGCGCGTCACGGTGGGACTTCCTGCCACCATGACCCTGCCATCGTTCCCTGGCAAAACTTTCACGGGGCGCGTGGCGTTCGTGGATCCGATCCTGGATCCCAAGACCCGCACCGCCAAGGTCCGTATCGAGTTCCCGAATCCGAAAGGAGATCTGAAGCCGGAAATGTTCGGCGAAGTGTTGCTGAAGGGGCCTGCTCATAAAGGCCTGCTTGTGCCTCTGGACGCAGTCCTCGACGCGGGAACACAGAAGGTTGCCTTCATCGCAACAGGAGCTGGGAAGTTCGAACCCCGCGAGGTCACCACGGGCATGAAGGTGGGCGAGCAGGTTGAGATCCTGTCAGGCGTGAAGCCTGGAGAAGACGTCGTCACCCGCGCCAACTTCCTGGTGGATTCCGAATCCCGCTTCAGGGCCGCTTTGGCGCATATCGGTCAAAAGGCAAACGCCTCAACTCCAGCCCCGTCCGCCCCAGCGGACCCACACAAGCATTAAGGAGATCGCCATGCAGAACAGCGCCTACGATCCCGAACACCCAACATTTTTGCAAAAAATCATCCGCTTCTCCGCCGAAAACCGGTGGCTGGTCATGGCGGCCACCCTTTTGGCTTTGACCCTGTCCTTCTGGACCATGCGGAACATCCCTTTGGACGCTCTGCCGGATCTCTCGGACACCCAGGTCATCGTCTACTCCAAGTGGGATCGAAGTCCCGACATCGTTGAAGACCAGGTGACCTACCCCATCGTTACCGCCCTGCTTGGCGCGCCCAAAGTCAGAGCCGTCCGCGCCCAGTCGGACTTCGGCTATTCCTATGTCTACGTGATCTTCGAAGATGGCACCGACATCTACTGGGCCCGCAGCCGCGTGCTGGAATACCTGAGCAAGATCACGGCGAGCCTGCCCGCCGGAGTCAAAACGGAGCTGGGTCCCGATGCCACTTCGGTGGGTTGGGTCTACCAATACGCCTTGGTGGATCATTCAGGACAAAACAGCACGGACGAGATCCGCTCCTACCAGGATTGGTTTCTGCGCTATTCGCTTCAGAGCGTACCCGGTGTCGCGGAAGTGGCCACCGTGGGCGGTGAGGCCCGGCAGTTCCAGGTGAGCGTGGACCCCAACAAGCTGGCCAGTTACAAGATCCCCATTGATGCGGTGATCCAGGCCGTCAAGTCCTCCAATTCCGAAGTGGGCGGGCGCCTGGTGGAGTATAGCGGCCGCGAGTACATGGTGCGGGGCCGGGGCTACGTGAAGACCCCCAAGGATCTCGAAAGTGCAGTGCTCAAGGCCGAAAATGGAACCCCAGTGCGGCTCAGCGACGTGGCCACCGTCAGTTTCGGCCCCGAAATCCGGCGGGGTCTAACGGATCTCGATGGCCATGGTGATGTGGTGGGGGGCATCGTGGTGATGCGCCAGGGTGAGAACGCCCTGAATGTTATCGAGCGGGTGAAGACCCGCCTCGCGGAATTGAAGGTCAGCCTACCCAAGGGTGTCGAAGTGGTTCCCGTCTACGATCGGTCGGAACTGATCCATCGCTCCATCGAAACCGTGAAGTCCAAGCTCATCGAGGAGATGATCGTCGTCTCGCTGGTCATCCTGATCTTCCTTTGGCACATCCCTTCGGCCATCGTGCCCATCATCACGATTCCGGTCGCAGTGTCACTGGCCTTCATCCCCATGTATGGGATCGGCCAGAACGCCAACCTGATGAGCCTTTCAGGCATGGCCATCTCCATTGGCATCCTGGTGGATGGCGCCATTGTCGAGGTTGAAAACGCCTACCGGAAAATCGAGAAATGGATCGAAGCCGGGAAGCCGGGAAGCTTTTATGAAGTCCGTCTCGCAGCTTTGATGGAAGTGGGCCCATCCGTGTTCTTCAGCCTGCTGGTGGTAGCGGTGAGCTTCATGCCCATCTTTACCTTGGTGGACCAGGAGGGCCGCTTGTTCAAGCCCCTGGCCTATTCGAAAAACCTGGCCATGGCCATCGCCGCCATCCTGGCGCTGACGCTGGACCCGGCAATGCGCATGCTGTTCGCGCGCATCGAGCCCTTTAAATTCAAGCCGAAGTGGCTGGCCTGGACCTTCACTCAAGTCGCCGTGGGCAAGTACTATTCCGAGGAAAAACATCCCATCAGTGTCTTCCTGCATCGCATCTACGAACCTCCCTGCCGCTTTGTGGTGAAACACGCCAAAGCGACCATCGTGGTGGCCTTTCTGCTGGTGCTCGCCACCATCCCAGCCTTCCTGGGACTGGGCAGCGAGTTCATGCCCCCCCTCAACGAAGGCTCGCTGCTCTACATGCCATCCACCCTTCCCGGCATCAGTCAGACCGAGGCCCAGAAAATCCTCCAGGTCCAGGACCGGCTGATTCGAACCGTGCCGGAAGTGGATCGGGTTTTCGGCAAAGCCGGCCGAGCCGATACAGCCCTGGATTCAGCCCCCTTCTCCATGATGGAGACCGTGATCCTGTTGAAGCCCGAAGACCAATGGCGGGGCAAACCCCGCTGGTATTCGACCTGGTCGCCTGACTGGATGAAGTCAATCCTGCGGCCTCTGTGGCGGGACCGTATCACCCAGCAGGAGATCGTCGCGGAGCTTGATCGCATCGTGAAACTGCCCGCCATTCCGAATGCCTGGACCATGCCCATCAAAGCACGCTTGGACATGCTCAGCACGGGCATTCGCACACCTGTGGGACTCAAGATCAATGGCGCGAACCTTGAGACCATCGAGAAGGTCGCCATAGCAGCCGAGAGCATTCTCCAACGCGTGCCAGGCACCCGAAGTGCCTTCGCCGAACGCGCCGCCCAAGGCTACTTCGTGGACTTCGTCCTGAAGCGGGAGCAACTCGCGCGGTACGGCCTCAGTGTCGAGCAAGCCAACATGATCGTGATGACCGCCATCGGTGGCGACGACCAAAGCACGGTCGTGGATGGCCGCGCGCGCTATCCGGTGAACGTGCGCTACGCACGGGACTACCGCGAGTCTCCAGAGGCTCTGAAGCGGGTGCTCGTTCCGCTTCCGAATGGCGCCACCCTTCCCATGGAAGAGATCGCGGACGTGAAGTGGACCACCGGCCCCGCCATGATCCGGGATGAGAACGGGTTGCTCAACGCGTACGTGCTGGTGGATTTCGACACGTCGCAGACCGATGTGGGCACCTATGTG
Source organism: Holophagaceae bacterium (assembly GCA_025361125.1). Classification (GTDB taxonomy): domain Bacteria; phylum Acidobacteriota; class Holophagae; order Holophagales; family Holophagaceae; genus JANXPB01. The sequence goes on from JANYBM010000100.1 coordinate 38,871, forward strand.
GACCAAGCCAAGAAGGCCATCGCTTCCGAGCTGGAGGTGCCCACGGGTTATAGCGTCGGTTGGTCGGGCCAGTACGAAAACATGCTGCGCGTGAAGGAACGGCTGAAGCTCATTTTGCCCATCACGTTAGTGCTGATCTTCGGCCTGCTTTACGCCAACACCAAGTCGGCCTTCAAGGCATCCATCGTGATGTTGGCCGTGCCTTTCAGCGCCATCGGTGCCTTCTGGCTCCTGTATCTGCTGGGTTACAACATGTCTATCGCGGTGTGGGTGGGGCTGATTGCTCTCATGGGATTGGACGCCGAAACCGGTGTCTTCATGCTGCTCTTCCTGGATCTTTCCCATGATGAAGCCAAACGGGAAGACCGGCTCAACACCACCGCCGATCTCGTGGAAGCCATCATTCATGGCGCCGTGAAACGCGTACGACCCAAGGCCATGACCGTCTTCGCGGCCTTCCTGGGCCTGCTTCCCATCATGTGGAGCACGGGCGCCGGTGCCGATCTGATGAAACGCATCGCCGCGCCCATGGTGGGCGGCCTTGCCACCAGCTTCATCCTCGAACTGCTCGTCTATCCCTCCGTCTACTACCTCTGGAAGAAACGCGAGGTGGTTGATGGGCCCATCACACCCGGACCCACACCTACACTAGAATTAGCCTGACTCAACCCCGGAGACGCAAGCCTCCACAGCAAAAGGAATATGCCATGCTCACGCCCCTCCTTTTTACCGCTCTGGTCACCTTCACCAGCCCCACGACAAGCGCCCCTACCAATACCATCTGCCCAGTGCTAGGCAACGCCGTGACCCCGGGCAAAAGCCCCATCGTCACGGTGAGAGGCCGCCAATATTACATCTGCTGCCCGGGATGTGACGACAAGCTGGTCAAGAATCCCGACAAATACCTTGAGAAGGACGGCACGCCAAAAAATGCCAAGAAAGTCTGAGCGCTTCCATCCAGGCACCCCTGGCTCAGCCCCCGGCCACCTTCCGGAGTTGCTTCCGGTAGGCTTCCAAAGCTTTTCTGCCTTCCTTTGTGATCCTGAAACTTGTGACGGGAATGCGACCACGGAAGGCTTTGGTCGTAGCCAGGTAGCCAGTGGCTTCGAGCTTTTGCGTGTGGCTTGAAAGGTTGCCTTTGTTGAGGCCCGTGATCCGCTGCAGGAACTGGAATTCCACTTCCTCCGCGGCGGCCAGCACCGTAAGGATGGCCAGCCGCGCGGGTTCATGGACCATCCGGTCCAGCTCCAGAATGGGTTTGATATCACCGGGCTTGATATCACCGGGCTTCATTCGGGGACCGGCAGGGCTGCAAGTTCTGCGCGAACTTTGCGGAACTGCCGATGATGCCACAGTCCCAACACCCCGTAGATGGTAGCCAGTACCAAGAAGGGCGGGACCATGAGCGCCACCGAAATTCCGATGCCGAGGTTCAGGGTCAAAGCGCTCCCGAGGAACAGCATTTGTCCCGCCTCCAGATCTTCACAAGAATGGCTTCGCCGTTGCGTCCAGGCCACCAATGGGGCCAGCAGCGCGAGCGCGGCCCCCAGAAAAAACGGAGTCCATGCGGCGGGATGGCCATGCAGGCCTTTCCGGAAGCTGAAATAAAGCAACAGCGCTGGCCCCATGGCGAGCGAACCCAGATAATCCATCCGCGCGTAACGCATTCTGAAGCCAGTGCGAGTTTGCTGGACTTCGCCGTAGGCAGCGGTGGCCCAACGATGGAGCTTGAACCTGACCGCCCACCAAACGAGAGGAATGCTGATCAGAAGAAGCTGAAGTAGCAGTGGCGGCGTCAGTTCGTTGCTCAGGAAATACTTCCACACACCGCGGGTCCGGCAATCACAGCCGTTGCGCAAGAAATAGCCAAGGCCATAGCCGAACAAAAGGCCGCCTTGAAAGAAGAAAGCGAGTCCTCCCAACACAGCCCCAAACCCTGCGGCCCCCTGACTGTGACGGGCATAGCGGCGGGTGAGGTGTTCCATTCGATCCAATTCGAGTGCGGTCATGGTTGCATCCCCATCAATCCTGTTCGTGGACAGTTCAGAACAACCGCCGCACTTTGAACCCGCGCTGTTTGAGACGTTCGACAAGCCCTTCGGGGCCTGCCACATGGGCGGCGCCCACCACCACGAAGACGGGATCATGGCCCGCCAAATAGCCAGCGATCTTGTCGGCCATACCGGGATTGCGGGTTTCCAAGAGGCTGCGCATCCAGATTTTTGCTTCCGGGGATTTAGCCGCGTTTTGGCTCAGGCGCTGGATCTGGTCCAGGTCTCCTTGGGTCCAAGCTGCCACGAGCCGGCTGATCTCCACCTTGGCTTTGCCGGAGGTCAGGCCCTCCAGGGTTTCCAGGAGCATCGCCTCCTGGGAGTTTTTGGGTAGGCCGGAGAGGAGCTTGGCCTGGAAGTCCACAGATTCTATTTGAAGGATGGCTCGGTTCTCCTCCTTGGCCCGCTTCAGGAAATGCATATCAATGCCGCTGGCGACGTCGAAGCCTCCTTGAAGGAAGGGGACCACCGACAAGGTGGCGGCGAGAGCCCATGGCTGGAACATCTTCAAGGCCGCTTCGGGCAGACCGACCTTCTGAAGGCCTTCCACCACCTTGGGGTTCCTGAAATGGGTTTCCACCTGCTTCCAGCCTTCGGGGCTAAGGTGCTGGTCGAGGCTATCTGGAGGCATGCAAACCATCAGGGTGGCCATGGCCATGGTCGCGGCAGGATCGCTGGCATCGGCTTCCACCGCCAGGGATTTGCTGGCCTTCCAGGCCTGTTCAATGGAAGCAGGAAGGGGGTAGAAGTCTTTGTGGCCCATATGGATGGAGCCCAATAGGTAGACCTTGCTGGTGGTCGAACTTACCTCGAAAAAGGCCGGATGGCTTTGGGCAGTGGCGAGCGTGCAAGCACCCGCCACCAGGAAGGCTGGGGCCCGCCGGGCCAGGAAGCCAGAGAGGACGCGGAGAGCGTAGAGGGCGGATCGAAGCATGGGGATCTCCAAGGTTTAATCAACAGGTTTGCAGTACAAACTTGTTGAGTCAATAAATTTTTTCAATTCTAGGTCCCATGCCGGTCACCTCATTCAGATGCAATGTGGGGTTCGCCACAAAGGCTGACTGAAACACAAAAGGGGAAAAATAAACCAAAGCAGGAACGGGCCGTATGCGTTTTAACTCTTCGATCATTTGGCCGTATTGCTTGATCTCCATTTTTGAAAGGGACCCCCATGACGTTCCGAACTGTCGTTGTCGGCGCAGGCCTCTTTTTGTTGCTCACGGTGGGCCTCAGCGGCGCCCAGGCCGCTCCAGCACCGAATCAGATGCCAGCCACGGTGACTGTTCCTCAGGAGGCCCAGCCGGGACCAGACTTCAACGCTGAAGCGGCCACCAACGCGTACCTGGCACAGATTCCCAGCGCGGCGACAGCCCGCTCGAATGCCTATTTTGAAGGCGGCTATTGGCTGATCCTGTGGGATTTTTTATATGGCGTGGCGATCTCACTGCTGCTGCTGAACCTGCGCTGGTCTGGGAAAATGCGCGATTGGGCCGAGCGCATCACCCACTTCAAGTTCCTGCAGACGATGCTTTACTGGGGCCAATACCTGGTCCTGACCTACGTTCTCGGCTTTCCACTCGCCGTGTATGAAGGCTTCTTCCGAGAGCATCAGTACGGCTTGGCCACCCAAACCTTCGGTGCCTGGATGGGCGATGAAGGCAAGGCCATCCTGCTCAATGTGCTGCTGGGCGGCATCGCCATCGCCATTCTTTTCGCCATCGTGCGCCGCTTGCAGAAAACGTGGTGGCTCTGGGGTGCGGTGGCGTCGCTGGTGATCATGGTCTTCGGCATCCTGATTGGGCCGGTGTTCGTGCAGCCGATCTTCAATACTCCGAAAAAGCTGAATGATCCCAAGATCACTACGCCGATCCTCAGCCTGGCGCGGGCCAACGGTATCCCAGTGCATGACATCTACGAAATAGACGCATCGAAGCAGACCAACCGGATGAGCGCCAACGTCAGCGGTTTCGCCAACACCATGCGCATCACGCTGAATGACAACCTGATCCGCCGCGGCTCGCCAGAAGAAATCCAGGCTGTGATGGGTCATGAGATGGGCCACTACGTGCTGAATCACATCCCCAACTCCATCCAGTTTTTCCTGATCGTGATCGTAACCATGTTCGCTCTGCTGCGATGGGCGCTGGCCTGGGCGCTGGCGCGCTGGGGCGAGAAGTGGCAGATCAGCGGCATGGGCGACCCGGCCATCCTGCCCTTGGTGACGCTGGTGGCATCGCTGTTTTTCTTCACGCTCACGCCTGTGATGAACACGTTCATCAGGACCCAGGAGCATGAGGCCGACATGTATGGAGTCAACGCCAGCCGCCAACCGGATGGCATGGCGCAAGCCGCGATCCATCTCGGCGAATACCGCAAGATGAGCCCGACGCCGATGGAAGAGTTCATCTTCTTCGACCACCCCAGCGGGCGAAACCGGATTTACCGGGCGATGCAATGGAAGGGCGAAAATTCGCAGCTGTTCGCGCAGGCAACAATCTCAGCAATGCCAGGAATGCCAGGGCCAATGCCAATGCCAGGGCAAGCAGCGACAGAAAAGACCGTAAAGAACTGAGGTGCTGCCCTGAGCACGGCCTTCGAATGAAGTGCAGGGTCCAGGCCCGCACCGATGATTTGACGGTCTGATGATCTGGCTTCTGGTCTGGTTCGGCGAGGCACCAAATTTCGGCTAAATTGATTCATGCCCCTTCCTGCCAAATTCCTCGCGCGCTTGCGGCGCTTGCCGTTGCGCTTGAGGTCGCGATTGTCCGGAGGTATGGAGGGCTTGCATCCGTCCAAGCTCAAGGGCCACGGCCTGACCTTCGTGGAGAACCGCGCCTATGTGCCGGGGGATGACCCGCGTTTCATCAACTGGCCGCTCACAGCGCGCATGGGCGAGCCCATCATCAAGCGCTTTGAATCGTCCCGGGATCTTGTTTTATGGCTGGTCATTGATCCATCACCCTCGATGTTTCTCGGCGATCCCGTCAGCCCGCTGCGATGGGCCCTGGAAATAGTGGGCGCTGCCATGGCCACCATCAACGCCACCGGTGATCGCTTGGGCATCATCGTGCCCGGCGACGCGCGGATGCCCGCGTTGCGGTTGGCACCCAAGCGCGGCCGCGTTCACGCGCTGCAATTATTGGAGCGCTTGGTGGAACGCGGCCCAGCGGTGCTAACGCCTGAGAGTTGGACCCAGGCTTTAGGCCATTGGGGCGATGTGGGTCATGATCATCGCTGGTGGATCCTCAGCAATGGTGCGGGCCTCCAAGGTCTCGCGCCCTTGATGAAACCCATCGCCGCGCGGCATCGCGTGGTGTGGTTCCGTCCCGAGATGCCTCACTTGCGCCGGATGCCCAACTGGCCGGATCCAGCTTTTCCACCCACGGTGGAACTCCAGACCTGGGACATTTTGAAAGATCCGGTAGTGAAAATGGGCGCCTGGATCAAGGCGGGCGGCGCATGAAGATGCCCGACCTGCTACTCGTGGTCTTTGCTGTGGCGTCGCTTTCCGCAACACCCATTTGGCATGCCCCCGCTGCCTTGCCCTTCGGCCAACTCGCCGTCATCGAACTGCACGATGACGATCTCAAACTACCTCCGCTGCCACGCCCCGGTGATGAAAAATTGGGACCCTTATTTTTGCGCAGCGTGGAAACCATGCCCAACGGGCGGGGCTGGAAGCTCACAGTGCAGGCCTTTACCCCTGGCCTTGCGGTCGTACCACCGCTAGACCTGGGTGATGGGCGCCGCACGCCGGAATTGCGCGTGAAAGTGGATCGCAGCATTCCCTTTGGCGCACCCTGGATGGGCGTTGGTGGTGGGCGCGAGGACGAACTCCCCGAAATTCCCTTCCCCTTCGGGTGGGCTTCGCTGCTGCTGCTTCCCTTCGTATTGCTGGGGTATTACCTGGTCCGCCGTTGGCGCCGCAATTCAGGAAAACGATTGCAGAGGAAGGCCAAGGCCGCCTTTGCCAAAGCCTGGCCACCACCCTCAAAACAGCGCGATGCCCTCGATGCCGCCCACACGGCGGGCCGGGCTTGGTTGGCGGCGGCGGTGGGTGACGAAGCCCGGTCCTGGGGCCCCAAGGAATTTCGGGCGCAATCGCTTGATCCTTGGGCCACATGGATTGAAAGCCTGGACGCCGCGCGGTTCGGCCGGAGCACGCCTGCTTTCCCGTCCCTGTTGGAGCTCAAACGATCCTTGGGTGGCCAGCCATGATGGAACTGCGCCATCCCTATCTGCTGCTGCTGCTGGTGCCGGGGCTCTGGTTATCCATTCGCGCCATGTACCGCTGGGGCATTCCGAATCCCAAACCCGCCACCAAATTCGCACGGTGGACAGCGAACTTGCTGCCACCCATGATCCTGACGGTGCTGGTGCTGGCGGCTGCCGGGCCCGAGTGGCGGCGGGCGGTTCGCGGCGCGGCGCCAGTGGTGGATTTCGCGGTGCTATTGGATGCTTCCAGTTCCATGAAGGCCTTGGATGATGGCAAGGAAAGCCGCTGGGACGCGGCGCGGAGACTGCTGGAAGCCTTCATCGCGAAGCGCCCTGACGATCGCTTCGCCATCGTGCTGTTCAGCGCTCATCCCGTGACCCTGAGCCCCCTCACCGCAGATCACGGACGGCTGCTGAGAGTCCTGGATCAACTGGACATTGATGCGAGGGATGATGGCACCGCCATCGGGTCGGGCCTGATGACCGGCGTGCGGAGGTTGGCCGATAGTCCCGCCCGCAGCCGCGTGATCCTGCTGCTCACAGACGGCGCGCAGAATCGTGGCCGCGTGAGCGCCCTGGAGGCCGCGGCGGAAGCCAAGTCCCGGGGCATCCGCGTTCACACCGTCGCCATCGGCAAGGCCAGCGGCGTAAGCCTTTATCCGCTTGAAGGCGGAGGCCGGGCTTGGCTTAAGGTGGACACGGATCCCGACACCTTGAAAAAAGTATCCGCCCTCACCGGTGGTGAGGCCTTTGCGGCCGATGATCCCGTTGGCCTCGCCCGCAGCCTGCAAGCCATCGGCACTCTGGAGAAGACTGTGCTGCCCGTGGACCCACCCACCGAAGGCGAGCCCCTGGCCCAATGGCTGCTGATGGCCGCCGCCATCCTCATCCTGCCCCTGCTTTTGGACATCTTCCGCAAACGCGGTCGCAAGCACCCCGCCTGGGTGGAACCATGAATCTCCCTTTCACACATCCCGTTTTCCTGTGGCCCACGGCGGGTCTGGCGCTGCTTTGTTTGGGCGCGGGGCTCTGGGCTCAAAGCCGGGCGGGGCTGGGTGTGAGGGTGGTGGGGCAGCGGCCGTGGGCTCTCGGGCTCGGGCTGGCCTTGCTGCTGGGCGGCCTTGGTATTGGCATCGCGGAGCCTCGTTGGGGCGTGCCGGAAGCGCCACGGCTGACGGTCCACATCGTTCTGGATGCTTCGCGCTCCATGTTGGCCGTGGATGCAAACGGCACCTCACGGTGGATCGCCGCACTGCAAACCATTGATCGCGTGCTTGCAAAACCCTCTCCGGGGCTGCGTTTCAGCGTGGATTTGCTGACCGGGGACGCGGTGCCCTTGATGCCCCCCGGCGAAGACCACACTTTGTTACGCGACGCGCTCCGCGCCGTGAAACCCGGTGAGATTGGATCTCCGGGCACCAGCTTCGGGCGCGGCGTTCCGCAGGTCCTCAAGAACCTTCCTGAAAAGGAACCCGCCATCCTTTTCGTGCTGAGCGATGGCGAGGAAAGTTGGTTGGCGGAGGCCGACGCCCTGCAGCGGGCCTCGTCCGCATTGAAGGCATCCGGCGTGCCGCTTTACGCCATTGCCTTCGGCCAGGACAGCCCCATATCCGTGGCTGGCGCAGCGCCGGATGATCCACGCCAGAAGCCCGAGCTGCTGGCCACCACCGCCAATCCAGATTTCCTGCGGCGACTGGCCGAAGCCAGCGGTGGCAGGATGCTACAGGTGGATGAAGCACCCTTAGAGTTGTTTCAGAAATTGGCCGAAGGCAAGGTCGCGCTGCCGGTTTCGCATTCACTCATCCCCTCCCATCCCGAATGGGGCGCATGGATCGCCATGGCGGGCCTGTTGCTCTGGCTCCTGGCCGCGGGCAAACCCATGGTTGAATGGCGGCCGATTCTGCTGGTTTTAGTGGTGGCGGGGGTTTCGCAATCAGGTCAGGCCGCAGTTCCTGACCTGCCTCTTCCCCAGGGGGTGAAGGCCTGGCTGGCGCAACGGGCCCTGGATGAAGGCGATCTGATCACCGCGCAAAAGTGGCGGCCCCAGGGCATCAGACCCAATCACCGCCTGTTGGCCGCAGAGATTGATTTGCGCTCCAAGCAGCCGACAGCCGCGCTGAAAGTGCTTGCGCCCCTCACGGGCCAGGGCGTGCCACGACCCATCCCTGTGTGGCGTGTACCGGCCCTGCTCATGGCCGCCCGGGCCCAGGTGGCGCTGAACGAACCCGACCAGGCTAAATTACTGCTGGAACGCCTGCTTCTGGAATCGCCGGGCCGCGCCGAAGCCGTTCACGATCTCCAAAGCCTGCTGCCCGCCCCTGAACCCCCACCACCCCCCAATCCCAAATCCCCGCCTCCACCCCGCCCCAGCCAAGGCGCGCGGCAAGACGAACTGGAAGGTTTCCAGCAGCGGATCCCCAAAAAACCAACTCCACCGGCGGGTGTGAAGGATATTTGAAAATAGGGTTCAGGGAGCAAACCATGCTGCGCATCATCTTCGCCATTATGGTCGCGCTGCACGGTCTCATTCATCTGATGGGCTTCGCCAAAGCCTTCGGGTATGCCGAGCTGCCCCAACTCACCCAGCCCATCTCGCGCCCTTCGGGCACACTGTGGCTCGCCGCGGCCCTGCTCTGCCTCGCCACGGTCGCGGCACTCTTCCTGACTCCCCGCTGGTGGTGGCTCTTGGGGGCGCTGGCCCTCGTCGCTTCCCAGTCCGCTATCGTAATCTCCTGGAGCGATGCGAAGTTCGGAACCCTTGCCAACATCGTGTTGCTGATCGGCCTGCTCTGTGGCTTCGTCTCCCGGGGTCCCCTCAGCCTGCGGAGCGAGTTCGAACATGACCTGGGGCGGGTCCAGCCCGCCACCTCCCAGGAGGTTCTCACCGAGGCCGACCTCGCTGCCTTGCCGGATCCGGTCCAGCGCTATGTCCGCCGCTCCGGTGCCATCGGGCAACCGCGCGTGCACAATTTCCGTGCGACCTGGACCGGCCGCATTCGCAGCGATGTCGAAAGCCAGTGGATGCACTTCACGGCCGAACAACTCAACACGTTCGAACCACCGCAGCGATTCTTCATGATGAACGCCACCATGAAGGGGTTGCCGGTGGATGTGCTGCATGCCTTCGACGCAGGCGGCGCGACCATGCGGGTGAAACGGCTCTCCGTGATCTCGAAAGTGGACCTGAAGGGTCCTGATCTGACGCGCGCCGAGACCGTGACACTCTTCAACGATATGTGTTTTTTCGCGCCGGGCGCACTGATCTCAGCCGCCATCGCCTGGGAGCCCGTTGCTTCGCACACCACCAAGGCCCGCTACACACAAGGCGCTAACACCATTAGCGCCGAGCTGACCTTCAACGACGCTGGTGAGCTGATCGACTTCGGGTCCGACGACCGTTCCATGGGTTCGACCGAGGGGCGCACCTTGACTCGAATGCGGTGGACCACTCCGGTTCGGGACTACGCACAGGTCGGCCCCGCGCGAGTCGCCACGAAAGCCCACGTGCTATGGCACCCCCATTCTGGCGCGTGGTCCTACGGCGAGTTTGAACTCACCTCGCTCGCCTACAATGTCAGGCCTTGAATCCGTAGGTTTGAGTTCCCTTAAATCTCATTGCCGCTTTTGGGGCCGCCGATCTGCCGATCCACTTCATTTCCCCGCGATGAACTTCGCCAGGCTGTCCGGATCCAGGGCGCCAACGTTACGGCGGAGTTCCTTGCCGTCAGCGTCAATCACTAGAAGAGTCGGGTAGGCATTTAGCTTGAACCGATCGGCCAATTGTTTGCCTTCTTTATTAGGTGTGCCGTCCAGGCTCTCCACCATGATGGAAAGCGGGACCACTTTGGCCAGCGCTGCCTGCGCCGTAGGCGTAGGAAACACTTTTTTCTGAAGCATCTGGCAGGGTCCGCACCATTCGGCCCAAAGATCCATGAAGATGAGTTTCTTTTCAGCCTTGGCGCGCTTCTGGGCGGCGGCGAGGCCGTGTTCCCAGCCTGCTGAATGGCTGGCAGGAACAGCGGCGATGATTGGAAGGGTGGTGGCCAATAGGGCGGCGGCTAGTTGAGCGATGCGCATGAAATCTCCGTTCAGCTATGGGATGCCGCCAAGTGAAGCGGTGTTCCCTCACAAGTTGAGGATATCGCATCGGGAGAGGCCAACCTAGCTTGCACGCTTCTGTGCTGACTAAGCCCTTCAAAAACTCCCCCGTAACACTTCTCGACCCGGTCTTCCACCCGCAAAACCCATAAGGAGACTTCTATGCGCCATATCCTGGCCCCACTCGCTCTAGCCTTCGTCACGGTGCTGCCCATGGCTGCCCAAACTCAGACCCGGTTCATCAAAGTGGACGTGGTCGGCAAGTCCATGAATCGTCATCATGGCGGTGATGGCCCTTCCGAAGTCCACATTCGCCTGCCGCTGAACCTGGCCAAGGGCATCCTTGAGACCATCTCGGATCAGGAAATTGATATCAACGGCACCGTTAATATCGAGGGCGGTTCCAAGAAAGTTCACAAGACCCAGAAATTAAAATTGGATCAACTGGTCAAGCTGCTGGAATCCGCCCACGCCGGTGATCTGCTGCTGGAAGTCACCACGGACAAAGGCGACCACGTAAAGGTGGCGGTCGAATAAGCCGAACAGAAAGCGCCTAAACGCCCTGCCCGAAACGGCAGGGCATTTTTATGGGGATCCAGATAGCCTTAGGCAATGAACTCCACGACCCAGCTCCGCGTCCGCTACGTTGAAACCGATGCCATGGGCATCGTTCATCACGCGTCGTATGTGGCTTGGCTGGAATTGGGACGGACAGAACTGCTGCGCGAGCTGGGCATGAGTTACCGCGAATGGGAGAAGGCCGGTGTCCATCTCGCCGTGGGCGAAGTACACCTGAAATACCGCGCCCCGTCCTATTTCGATGACTTAGTGACCGTGCATACCCAAGTCACCGAGGCCGCCCGCCGCCGAGTGGGCTTTGCCTATCGGATCGAACGCGACGGCGTGCTGCTAGCCGAAGCCAGCACGGTGCACATGGTCACCGGAGCCGATGGGAAAGCCCGGGTGCTGCCCGACGAATTTCTGAACTTGTTCAAACCTTGATTCGTTGTGAACAGATGAGGCCGAGCGCTTCAATAAGCCTGACCATAGTTGTCCTATCCGAAGGATTGCCCCATGCAGTTACTCATCCCTATCCTGGCTCTTGTGCTCCCGATAGCACCATCGCCCCAGTCAAAGCTGGCAGCTGCGATCAAGGCAGGATCGCTGGTCTGGCAATTCAGTGGGCCCAAGGAAGTGAAAGCCCTACTGGGCACGCCTCGACGAGAAGAAAAACAACCGGATGGTGGGCTGGAGGCTCTTCTCTATCACTACGATTCAGAGTTTGTGGTGCTGTTCGGCCGAGAATCTGGCAGCAGTGCACCCTTCGGTCTGGAGGGTTATATCCATGGCAAGGACCGCGTGTTTCGGCGGTCGGATGAGCCTTTGGTACTCAGGACCGCGACCGATCTGGCCAAGCTTCGGCCCTTCACCGGGCTGCAAAACGTGGATGCCTCCAGGACCGACCTGAAGGCAGAAGGAGCCCGACTTCGTGGCCTGCCCTTCGATACCCTCACGCGTTGGCCCCGCAAGGACAAGCTGCCCGAAGGCTTCGATCCCTCTGCCCTTCTGACCGCCGGGCGCAACCCTGGCCTGGGACTTCGAGCCCTGCACGCCAGCGGCAAGGATGGGCGGGGTGTGGACATCGCCATCATTGATCAGCCGTTGGTGGCTGATCATGTGGAGACTGAAGGGCGATTGCACCTGGCGGCGGAACTGGACGTGAAGGATCATCCCCCCGAGATGCACGGGCCCGGTGTCAGCAGCATTGCGGCAGGACGTACCTGCGGTGTGGCGCCAGGTGCCAACCTCTACTACATCGCCATGCCGATGTGGAAATCCCAGGCAGGGAACCATTACTACATCCAGGCCTTGGAGCGCCTGCTTGAGCTGAACCGCAGCGAGGCCACGCACATTCGCGCCGTGAGCATCTCGGACGGAGAATTCGCCACAGCCCCCCAAGCAGATGTGTGGAAGGCCTTGCTGGTGCGAGCGGAGCGCGAAGGCGTCCTCGTGATCACCTGCGACCAGGAGGCCAGCAGGTTGAGCTTCGGCTTGCTCCGCCCGCTCCCTGGAGGTAATCGGGAGCAACCCGAAGGCTACACGCTGGGCACCATCGCAGGAGAACTCCTGGTGCCAGGGGACGGTCGGACTTTCGCGAGTCAGCTGGGGCGGGCGGTCTATTCCTATGCCCCCCGCGCCGATCTGAGCTGGGCCGCACCGTGGCTCGTGGGTCTCGCAGCACTCGGCTTCCAGGCCAACCCCAGGCTCACCCCAGCCCGGGTACGCGCCTACTTGATGAAGAGCGCTACGGAAATGCCCTACGGGCGCGTCGCGAACCCTGCTGCTTTCTTAGAACTCTGTATCGCCGATCCAGCTGACTTGGCCCTCAGCCACTTGCAGGTGACGCCTAACTCACCCATCACCCTTCCACACCCCCATTGGCATAAGCATGGCCATGGCCAGGAGGTTCGCCAGTGCGTCCATCAGGCGGCGGATGTCCATGGAAAAAGCATCGGGTTGGAAGCTCTGGAAGCACACCAGGCCGAAGGGCCGCTCGCCCCAGCCCAAGGGCACCCCATACCAGCTCTGGGGAACCAGTCCGCTGATGCGCTCGGCCTCGGAGAATTGCGCACCTTCGACCTTGGCTTCCTCCAGGGTGCGAATGTACATGGGCCTGTGAGCCAGAATCGCCTTGGCCGTGAGACCCCCTTCCTTGGTCATGGAGCGGGAGGGCGTGTTCCGGGCGCGACCGCCCTCGTGGTAGATCACCCAATGCAGCATGTCGGCAGGGTAGTCGGCGATGGCAACATAGAATGAGGCCAGGTTGAGGGGCTTGAAGACCAGGTCCAGCAGGGTTTCCGCCAGCACCCGTTGATCCATGCCCGGCCTTAACCGCTCCAAGGCCATCAGCAGCAGGCCCCGCTCCTGATCCAGGTGGTGAAGCAGCTCCTGGATTTCCGCCATTTCTTTGCGGACAGCGTCCCGTTCTTGCTCCACCTGGGTCAGGCGGGACTGGATGTCCTGAAATTCCTTATGGGAGGGGCCAAAAAGGTTGCTCATGTGGTCAACTGGAGTGATGCGGATCATACGCCCAATTTCGCTTTACAACACCCTTTCTCGGAAAATCGAACCGATCTCCCCCAGCTCGCCGGGCGAGCTGAAGATCTACAGCTGCGGTCCGACGGTCTATAACTTCGCCCACATCGGTAATCTGCGCACGTTCCTGTTCCAGGATCTGATGAAACGCACCCTCCTTGCAGCGGGTTACCAGGTGCGGCACTGCATGAACATCACCGACGTGGAAGACAAGATCATCCGCGATTCTCAAGTAGGCCTTCCCGCAGATGCACCCAACCAGGCCCGCCATACGGCCATGAAGACTCTTACGGACAAGTACACCGCCTTCTTTCTGGAAGACCTGGAGGCCATGCGGATCCGGCGTCCCGACGTGATGCCCAAGGCCACCGACCACATCGGCCAGATGAAGACCCTGATCCAGAACCTGGTGGACAAGGGCTTGGCCTATGCCCGGGAAGGCTCGGTGTACTACCGCATCGCCGGGTTCCCAACCTATGGGTGTTTGGCCCACCTGGATCGCGAAGGTATGCAGTCCGGCAGCTCTGTTGACGTAGATGAATACGAGAAGGACCAAGCCCAGGATTTTGTGCTGTGGAAGGCCGCGAAGCCTGGTGAACCCACCTGGGACAGTCCCTGGGGCCCAGGTCGCCCCGGTTGGCACATCGAGTGTTCCGCCATGGGCATTGAACTCCTTGGCGACCGTGTGGACATTCACACCGGGGGCGTGGATCTGATTTTTCCCCATCATGAAAACGAGATCGCCCAAAGCGAAGGCGCCCTGGGGCATGCCTGGGTGTCCACTTGGGTCCACGGCGAATTTCTGATGGTCGAAGGCGAGAAGATGTCCAAGAGCCTTGGCAACTTCTACACCCTGCGCGATCTGGTGGAAAAAGGCTTCAATCCCATCACCTTCCGCTACGCCATCCAGAGCAACCATTACCGCAAGCTCATCAACTTTTCCTTCGAGGGCTTGAAGGCCGCGGACAATTCGTTAAAGCGTATCCGCGCGTTTCGCAAGCGCATGGAAGAGGACGGCATCCAGGCTGGCGGTGGTACCTGGAAGGAAGCCCTCGACCCCAGCCAACGTCTTGAAAAAGCCCGGACGGATTTCTGGGGGGCCATGAGCGATGACTTGAACACACCAGAGGCTTTGGCGGCCATCTTCACGCTCATCAGCGATCTCAACGCCCAGGACGACCGCATCGCCCTGTCTCGCGAAGAACGGGACGCCGCGCTGGAGTTTCTGGACGAAACGGATTCAATTTTCGCCGCATGGCCCGGAGAGGAAAAAACCCTGGACACAGAAATCGAAACACTGATCGAGCAGCGCAGTGCCGCCAAGATTTCCAAGAACTGGGCGGAAAGCGATCGCCTGCGTGATCAGCTCAAGGCCATGGGCATCATCCTGGAAGACCGTAAGGATGGCACCGTGGGTTGGCGCAAAGCATAGATGCAGAACCAACAATCAAGGACAACTTACCCACTCAGCCCACATAGACTACTGCCCACACTTTAAACCGGGGACGTGCAGTGCTTGCAGCGGGTGGCAACTTTAAGCACGGTCTCCTGGCAGGCGGGGCAGGTCTTGGTGTCTGGTTTGTAGGAGGACTCGTCCTTCTTCTTCAGGGAGCCTAGGCCTTTCACGAAGACGATAAACACCACCAGAGCGATGCAGATGAAATCCACCACGGCGCCCAGCACCGAGCCTGTCTTGAAAGGGCCGGTCACCATGGCGCGCCAGTCGCCGCCGGGTACAGCCATGCCCACCAGCGGCATGATGATGCCCTCCACCAGCGCCGTGACGATCTTGCCAAACGCTCCGCCGATGACCACGGCCACCGCCAGATCAATAACGTTACCCTTCGCGATGAAATCCTTGAAGTCGCTGCCCATGGACATGAATACTCCCGAAATGGATGAAGAATCCATCTACTTTGCATCACACGACGCACCCCCAACAAGAAAAATTAATTCCACCGCTTGGCCGCGCCGCCTGGCCTGTGCGATGCTGTTTTACCCATTTCAACAAGGAGCAGACATGGCAGAAGAAGGCAAAAGTTCTTCCGTTCTTAAATGGATTCTTATCGGTTGCGGCGGCATCGTGCTCGTCG
>JANYBM010000013.1 GCA_025361125.1 Holophagaceae bacterium
GTCCAGGGCCGCATTGCCGAAGGCCGGCAGCATCAACTGCTCCAGAAGTTCGCGCATGATGCGCCCGCCGCCGCCGTGGGCCATCTGGATGGTGTCGTGGCGGAGGGGCAGCGGGCAACTCAGATCAAAGGAAGGATCGGACATGGTGGACCACCGGGGAAATTTCGGACGAAAAATCAGGAATGCTGTGCTCTTTCTCGCCCCCTCACGCCATCACGCGCCGGTAGCGGTAGTACGCGGCGCAAGCGCCTTCGCTGCTGACCATGGTGGCGCCGAGCGGTTTTTCGGGTGTGCAGCGCGTGCCGAAAGCCGGGCATTCCTGCGGCTTCAGTAAGCCCTGTAACACCAGGCCGCTTTGGCATTCGGCGGATTCGGGACCGCCGACGTTTTCGACACCAAAGCGTTTTTCCGCGTCGAACTCCGCATATTCCGGCCTCAAGCCCAGGCCGCTGTCGGCGATGGGTCCGATGCCTCGCCAGGTGCGGCGGACGACCTGGAAGATCTCACGGATCATGGCTTGGGCAGGGCGATTGCCCTCGGCGCGCACCAGGCGCTCGTACTGGTTTTCGACCTCGTGGCGGCCTTCTTCGAGTTGCGTGACACACATGAGGATGCCCTGCAGAAGATCCAGGGGCTCAAAGGCCGTGACGACGATGGGCACCTTGTATTTCGCGGCCAGTGGAAGGTATTCCGCAGTGCCCATGACCGCGCAGACGTGACCCGCCGCCAGGAAACCGTTCACCCTCGAACGCGGCGACGACATGATGGCCTCCATGGCGGGCGGCACCAGCACATGGGATACCAGGATCGAGAAATTCTTCAGGCCGCGCTTGTGGGCTTGGCTCACGACCATGGCGTTGGAAGGCGCGGTGGTCTCGAAGCCCACGGCGAAGAAGACAACTTCCCGTCCGGGGTTTTCTTCCGCCACCGTGAGTGCATCCAGGGGGGAATAGACGATGCGGACATCGGCGCCTTCCGACTTCACATGCAGCAGGTCCCGCTCGGAACCCGGAACCCGGAGCATGTCGCCGAAGGAACAGAAGATCACGCCGGGCTTCGCGGCGATGGCCAGAGCCTTGTCAATGAGCTCCACCGGAGTGACACATACCGGGCAACCGGGTCCATGGATGAGGGTGATGTTTTTCGGCAGCAGTTCGTCAATGCCGAAGCGCACGATGCTGTGGGTCTGCCCGCCACAGACTTCCATCAGCGACCAGGGCTTCGTCACCACGCGATGGATGGCCTCGACGAAGGGGCGCGCGGCTTCGCCGTCCCGGTATTCATCCAGGAATTTCATCCGAGCCCCTCCATGGAGGCCGCGTCCAACTCCCGCAGCACCTGGAACACCCGTTGCGCGGCTTCTTCATCGATGACCTCCAGAGCCATGCCGGCGTGCACGACCACATACTCGCCGACCTTCACCTCGGGAACGAAGGCGAGGCTGATCTCTTTCACCACCTGGCCGAAAGCCACTCGGCCCATGCGCAGGTCACCGTCTTCGAAGCTCAGGACCTTGCCAGGAACACCAAGGCACATCTCATACCTCCAAGTCGGATTGCTCGTCCCATTGTGCCGCCACCCAGGCCTGGCCAAGGGATATTCCGCCATCGTTGGGCGGGTAGAGCGCCGGGCGGTGGACGTGGAATCCTCGGGTCGAAAGACTTTGAGTGCAGAGGGCGGCCAACAGCCGGTTCTGGAAGCAGCCGCCCGTAAGGATCACATCCTCGCGCCCAGCCGAGTCCGCGAAGGCCAAGGCAAGGTCCGCCAGAGCCGTATGGAAGCGTCGGGCGATTCTTCCCGGATCAACGCCGTGGCTCCGGTCCGCCAACAGCTCATGCAGCATGGGTGCCGGGTCGGCCACGCCGTTGCTGAGACTGATGCAGTAGGCGCCAGCATCTTCAGAGGCTGCCGCAGCGAACTCCAAGGCCATGGCCGCCTGGCCCTCGAAACCTGCGCCCAGGCGGATTCCCACCAGAGCCGCCACGGCATCGAAGAGGCGGCCGATGCTGGAGGTCCGCGGTGAATGGACGCCGAGTTCAAGAATCCGGCGCAGTGGCCGAAGCTCCGTAGCGGAAAACAGATTCACCGCGGCTGAATCTTCTCGGAGCAACTCCCAACAAAGCCCCAGGGCGGACCGCCGCGGTTCCCGTACCGCGCGCTCACCACCGGGCAGCGGAAAAGCTCGCAGATGACCGAAGCGTGAGAAACGCGGACCCTCCACCAGCAGCGCTTCGCCGCCCCAGACAGTGCCATCGGGTCCATAACCGGAACCATCCCAGGCCAATCCCAGCGCGGGGTTTCGAAGCTCAAGTTCGGCGATGCAAGCGGCGACATGGGCATGGTGATGCTGCACCCGGACCAGCAAGAGGCCGCGCTCCTTGGCCATGCGCTCAGCCAGGTGGGTGGATGCGTAATCGGGGTGCAGATCGCAGGCCAAGCGGGCGGGGGTTGCCTGAAAGAAATCCAACAAGTCGTCCACAGTCTGGGACAACAGCGCAACGCCTTGGGGCGAATCCAGGTCCCCCAAGTGCTGGCTGACCACCGCCTGCCCATGAGTGAGCAGCGTGATGGTGCTTTTCATGTGGCCGCCGAAGGCCAGTACTACCGGGGCATCCAGGGGCAAGGGCAGTGGTAAGGGGGCGAAGCCCCGGGCCCGCCGCAGCAGGTGCAGGGTGCCCGCTTCCACGCGACCCACGGAATCATCCACGGGGCGCAGCACCGGACGGTTGTGCACCAGGAAGGCATCCGCCACCTCGCCCAACCGTTCCAGGGCTTCGTCGTCCTCGATGCACATGGGCTCATCGGAAAGATTTCCGCTGGTGCAGACCAGCGGGCGGTCCACGAGACCCAGCAGCAGCCTATGCAACGGTGTGTAAGGCAGGAAGGCGCCGAGGTTGGGGTTGCCGGGTGCGACACCCTCAGAAATGCCATCGCCCCGTCTTGTCAGCAAGAGAATGGGTGCTTCAATGGACTGCAAAATGGCCGCCTCGGTGTCGGATACCTGGCAGGTGCGAGCCAGCGAACGCAGCTCCGGAAACATCACCGCGAAGGGTTTCTCTTCGCGATGTTTGCGCCCTCGCAAGAGCGCAACCGCTGAATCCGAAGTGGCATCCACCAGGAGTTGATAACCACCGAGGCCTTTCAACGCGAGGACGCGGCCAGCCACAAGGTCCGCAGCCGCCCCTTGAAGGGCTGCTTCGCCTGCTGCGCGCAAGATGCCATGGGCGTCCTTCAGCGTTACGTTTGGCCCACAAACAGGGCAGGCGATAGGCTGGGCGTGGAAGCGCCGGTCGGCTGGGTCGCTGTATTGCGCTTCGCAAGCTTCACAAAGTGGAAAAGCCTGCATGGCCGTCCGTGGCCGGTCGTAGGGCAGTCCCGCGATGATGCTGTAGCGGGGGCCGCAATAGGTGCAATTCGTGAAGGGATAGCGGTATCGTCGCTCCCCCGGCGTGTCCATTTCCATTTTGCAATCCGCACAAAGGGCGAGGTCCGCAGGCACCGAAGGCCTGGTATACGCACTGTCGCCACTGGCCCGAATGATGAAGGTGGATTCGGCAGGAAGTTCCTCGATCGTGTGGGATGAGAGGGCGTAGATTCTGGCGGGGGCCGGTTTTTCATCCCTAAGGGCACAGAGGAAATCGGCAAGCACCCCATCAAGGCCTTGGACTTCTATCTCAACTCCGTCGGGCCGGTTCCGCACCCATCCGACCAGCCTTCTTTCTCCGGCGATACGGTACACGAAGGGCCGGAATCCGACGCCCTGCACCACACCTTGGACTTCGATGCTCAGGCGTGACACGGTGGCTTTGAAGGCGCTTCGCTGCGGCTATTTTTCGCGGCACGCGCGCCTGATTCTATCCAATCAGTCCATGCTGCCATCCCTTCACCGGTGACGGCGCTGGTGCGGATGATTTTCAAGCGTGGATTCACGCGGTGGGCGAAGTCCAGGCACTGGTCCACCTCGAACTTAAGATACGGAAGCAAGTCCACCTTGTTCAGCACCAAAAGATCCGCAGCAGCGAACATGTCCGGATACTTGAGGGGTTTGTCCTCGCCTTCGGTGACCGAGAGAATCACCACTTTGTGAGCCTCACCCAGATCGAAGGCCGATGGGCAGACCAGGTTGCCGACGTTTTCAATCATCAGCACGGAATCCTGCGGCAGGTTCAATCGTTCAGCGGCATGGCCCACCATGTGGGCGTCCAGGTGGCAACCCTTGCCGGTGTTGATCTGGATGGCCGGCACGCCCGTGGCGCGGATGCGATCGGCGTCATGGGTGGTCTGCTGATCGCCCTCGATGACGGCAATGGCAAGGCGATCCTTCAAGCGTTCGATCGTGGCCGTCAACAGCGTGGTCTTGCCCGAGCCGGGGCTGGAGACAAGGTTCAGGACAAAAATGCCTTTTTCAGCAAATTGCTCCCGATTGAGCTTTGCGAAAGCATCGTTTTTCTCCAGCAGATTGCGCTCGATCTGAACCATCCGTCGTTGACCGATGCCATGCTCGTGCATATGGGCGTGGCTGTGGATCATTCCGTCGGCGTGGGCATGCGGGTGTTCATCGCCTTCGATCCGGCCTTCACCCTGGCCACATCCACAGGTGGTGCACATAGTCCCTCCTATTTATTCCACGTCGAGCGCTTTTACACGCATCTCGGTGCCCCCGGTGATAGCCAAGGGAACTTTACCGCAGAGGGGGCAGGGATCGTAGCGGGTCTCGATGGAACTTTCCCTTTCACACTCCACACACCAGCCCAGGCCTTGCGGCTCCTCTATTTCAAGGGTCGCCCCTTCGGCGATTGAGCCTTCCGTCACTGCTTCAAAAGCAAACCGCAGCGCTTCAACCTCGACCCCCGCCAATTTTCCGATTTCCAGGATAACGGTGCGTACCCGACCGAAGCCTTGAGCCTTGGCGTTTTCATCCATGATGTGGAGCATGCCTTCCATCAATGACATTTCATGCACGGTCCACCACACCGACCTCTTCAAGCACCATCGCAGCCACCAAGGGTACTGCCGCTAAGACTTCAGGGGACAGCGTTGTGACCATGTTCTGCATCTCGGCGATGGAAACAGTGAACAGGATCACATCAGGAAGCTCGTCGCCCAGCAGGTAGAAACTATCCAGCAGGTCCCGCAGGCCGATGTCATGGGCGGCGAGGCTGGGTGGGAAATCCGAGGAGAATTTTGGGACCAGGCGCCGCAACGTGCCCGGAGGAGCGCCGTCCAGGGTCGCATCCACAAGGATGATGCGATGGGCGGTCTGAAGCGGTTCCAGCAGTACCAGGCTGCCGGTGCCACCGTCCAGGCAATCCACGCCTGCGGGCAGATTGGAATGGTCCAGTAGATGTCGGATGACATGCACACCGACGCCTTCATCCCCCAGGAGGAGGTTGCCAATGCCAATGATGCGGATCGCAATGTTACGGTTTTGGGGCATCGTCGCGTTCAAATTTCCAGCCACCCACCATGGAGGAGGTGGTACCGCGACCTTCTACATAGTCGTGATAGAAAACCAGATAGACATGGATCAGCGTGAACACGACGTAGAACCAAAGTCCAGCATGGTGCCATTGGCGCGCCGCCATATCACCGCCCATGAGCGGCACGATCCAGGCAGAGAGCTTGCCCAGGATACCTTGGCTCATGGGTGCGTAGAGGCCGAAGCCAGTGAGGGCTTGGAACAGGAATACCCAGAAAGTAAGGAAGTAGGTGGTGCCCGCCAGCATGTTGTGGCCAAGGCTGATGGGACCGCGGAGTTTGGTCTGCAGCACGTCCACCCGCAATACTTCAATGATTTCCTGGAACTGTTTCCGGTTGGTGGGGATGAACTGGTTCCAGGCCGCAAAACGGTTACCCACGAACCCCCAATAAACCCGCACCAGGAAATTGAAAAGAAAGATGTACGCGACCATGAAGTGCGTGAAGCGTACGGCGCCGAACCAGTATTGCTGGGAGGCTTCGGGCATGTAGGCCAGGGACATGGGACGCCCGATGAGGAAGCCCGTCACGCCCAAGACCAGAATGGCCGCGCCATTCACCCAGTGATAAAAACGTACGGGGAGTTCCCAGACATACTGCCGTCGGAAGGTGGGGGAAAGCGCCTTGCCCTGGCTCATACTCACCTCCATTTCAATAGAACTGCACCTGGTGCACCTGCTCGCCCTTGGGATCATAGATGTGCACCGCGCAGGCGAGACAGGGGTCGAAGGAGTGGATGGTCCTCAGGATTTCCACAGGCTGTTCGGGATTCGCTACCGGCGTACCGATGAGGGCTTCTTCATAGGCAGATCGCTGGCCTTTTGAGTCCCTGGGGGATGCGTTCCAGGTACTGGGGACCACCAGTTGGTAGTTGTCAATGATGCCGTCCTTGATGCGTACCCAGTGGGCCAGCGCACCGCGGGGGGCTTCGGTCATGCCCACGCCTTCGGCCGTGGCGGGCCAACTGGCCGGTTCCCATTTATCACGGGTGAAGGTATTCATTTCTCCACCCTTGATATTCGCGATTAGTTCGTCGTAAAAATTCTTCATCCAATGGGCGACGATCTGCGTTTCCACCCCGCGCGCGGCGGTGCGGCCCAGGGTGGAAAAGAGCACCGTAATGGGCACATCCAGTTTCTTGAGCACCGCCCCGACCAATTCCTTCACGTCCGTGTTGCCCTTGGCATAGGCCACCAACATACGCGCCAAGGGACCCACTTCCATGGGGTGTTCCTTCCAGCGCGGCGTTTTCAGCCAGGAGTATTTTCCTTCGACGTTCAGGTGTTCGTAGGGGGGCTTTGGGCCGGTGTAATTGAATTCTGTTTCCCCAGCAAATGGGTGCAGCCCCACGCCATCTCCAGCGCCGTACTTGTACCAGGAATGGGAAATGTATTCTTTGATCTCTTCTACATTCTTACCGTTGACCTCATGGATTTCATTGAGGTTGCGGCCCAGGATAGCGCCCCTTGGAAGCAGGAAGGAATCCACGTTTCCGTAGCCTTTGGTAGGCAGATCGCCATAGGCCAGGTAGTTTTGCAGACCGCCACCGATGGTGGCCCAATCCTTGTAGAAGCCCGCAATGGCAAGCAGGTCTGGGATGTAGACCTGCTCCACGAAGGTGATCGCATCCTTGATGAGACTACCGATATGATTCAGGCGCTCGGTATTGATGGCATTGACTTCCTCAAGGTTGAACGAGCATGGCACGCCGCCCACCAGATAGTTCGGGTGGGGATTCTTGCCGCCGAAGATGGTGTGGATCTTCACCAGTTCCTTCTGCCACTCCAGCGCGTCCAGGTAGTGGGAGACCGCGAGAAGGTTCACTTCCGGCGGCAGCTTGTAGGCTTTATGGCCCCAGTAGCCGTTGGCGAAGATGCCCAGCTGGCCGCTCTCTACATATTTTTTCAGGCGGCTTTGGACAGCGGCGAAGTGACCAGGCGTGTTCTTCTCCCAAGGCGAAATGGACTGCGCGATCTTGGCGGCCTCGACCGGGTTCGCCTTGAGCATGCTCACCACGTCCACCCAGTCCAGGGCGTGCAGGTGGTAGAAATGCACGACGTGGTCCTGCACATACTGGGCACAGAACATCAGATTACGAACCAACTCGGCATTCTTTGGAACCGTGATGCCCAGGGCATTTTCCACGCTACGCACACTGGCCAGGGCGTGGACAGTGGTGCAGACGCCACAAACGCGTTCAGTGAAGGCCCAGGCATCCCGCGGATCCCGGCCCTTCAAGATTTTCTCGATGCCGCGGACCATGGTTCCGGCGCTGAAAGCGTCGGTCACGACGCCATTTTCAACGACGGCCTCGATGCGGAGATGACCTTCGATGCGGGTGACAGGATCAATGACGATGCGATTGCTCATCACTTCACCTTCCCTTCTTCAGGTGTCGGGGTTGGTTCGATGGGTTGTTCATGAATGAGCTGACGTTTTCTCAGGTTCGTGCTGATGGCATGAGCTGCGACGCCCACTGCCGCGCCTATCCCCACCGCGGTGCCAATCTGGTCGGCGGTGGATTCGATGCCGAAGCCTGGGAAGGAGGGCAGGTGCTGGTAGAAAGGACCGTTATCCCAGAATCCGTTCTCACTGCAACCGATGCAGCCGTGACCAGACTGGATGGGATAGCTGGTGCCTCCATTCCACTTGGTGACCGAGCAGGCGTTGTAGGTCACGGGTCCGCGACAGCCCATCTTGTAGAGGCAATAGCCCTTCCGTGCCTTGTCATCGTCGAAGGCTTCCACGAACATTCCCGCGTCGTAGTAGGGGCGCCGGTAGCAGGTGTCGTGGACCCTTCGCCCATAGAATTCTTTGGGGCGGCCTTGGGCGTCCAACTCTGGAATGCGGCCGAACATCAGGATATGGGTGACCACCGCCACCATCACATCTGCGATGGGTGGGCAGCCGGGTACATTGATGACGGGATTGCTGATGAGCTTGTGGATGGGGGTGGCATTCGTGGGGTTGGGCTTGGCGGCCTGAATGCAGCCGTAGGATGCGCAGTTGCCCCAGGCGATGACCGCCGCAGCGCCCTTGGCGGCCTCCTTCAGAATGTCCTCGGCCGTTCGACCGCCGATGGTGCAATAGACACCATCGGCGCCGATAGGCACTGATCCTTCAACCAGTAGGATGTATTTGCCGACGTGGGTCTTCAAGGTGTCTTGCAGGCATTTTTCAGCAGCGTGGCCCGAGGCGGCCTGAAGTGTTTCTGTGTAATCGAGAGAAAGGGCGTCCAGTAGCACGTCCGCTACAATGGGATGCGAGGCGCGGATGAAGGACTCACTGCAACAGGTGCATTCCTGGAAGTGCAGCCAGATGACGGGTGGACGCTGCTTCTTCTCGAAGGCCTCAACCACAGCGGCGGCGGCGGGGCTGCTCAAGCCGGCCGCGGTGGCGGCAAAAGTGCAGAACTGCACAAATTCCCGACGCGAATAACCCTTCTCCTGCATGACCTGCCAGATGGATTCGTTGGAATCAGCCATGGGTCACTCTCCATTTAAACTTGAATTGAGAATCATTCTCCATAAACTCAATAAAAAAATGATTAAATAAATTCACATACAAGAATGCGTATTTACTTTATAAAAGGTTTAAAATATCTCAAAAAATCCATGTCAATGGTCGTTTGGTGACCACAATATACTCCTCGAGATTGTCCAGGCAGGTGTGATATTCGTCACATTCTTCAAATTGAATTGAGCAGGTGACAAGTGAGGGGAATGAACACTAGTCTTTGATCAGGTTCATGGGTCATTGGAGAGAAATCAGAATAATTTTCTTATTAGAAGTACAAATTTTCGAATTGAATCGCTATTGAGTCTTTGTCCGTTGTCGGGGAGAAATATAATGGAGAATCGGCTTTCCGCGTTGGAGCAGCAACTCCTGGATTTGCAGCAGAAGGTAGAGCAACTGGAACACCGCATGGATGCGGGGGCACAGTTGATCGAGCCGACTGAGATCAAGGCCAAGCAGCGACTCCAACCGGTTCTAGAGCCTTCGGTGCAGGCACCTAGCGAAGCTGAACATTTGGCGGCGCTTGCCTTCACCTTTACGAACTTCATCACCCTTTCAGGAAGAAGCCTGATTGTTCTGGGTGGCGCCTACCTGATCCGGGCACTGACCGAAAGCCACATGCTGCCTGCATCGGCCGGAGTCGCGATGGGACTGCTCTATGCGGTGCTTTGGATTCTGGCCGCCGGGCGCTCCGCAGGGAAGGGACTCAACGGCGATGCGACTTTCCACATTGTAGTGGCCACCGTGATTGCCTTTCCTCTCATCTTTGAAGCCACGGTTCACTTCCACTTCCTGGGCCATCAATCCAGTGCCATTGCTTTGGGCTTTTTCTCAGCCTTGGCATTGGGGATCGCTTGGCGCTTCAGTCATCAAGCCATGGCCTGGATCGTCGCCATGGCGGGGCTCATGACCGCTGTGATTCTCATCGTCAATACTGGAACAGTACTTCCGTTCGGGGCCTTCCTGCTGTTGCTGGGACTTTCCACCTTGTGGCTGGGCTATGAGCGGAAGTGGAGCCTGTTGCGTTGGCCGGTGGCCATGGCGGTGGATTTCGTGGTGTTGGGTCTCGTGCTACGCGCCATTGGCCCTGAACGGTCAGAATCTCCCGCCCTGGTCATCGGCTTGCTCATGGCTTTGGTGGGTACCTATCTAGCCAGTTTCGCAGTCCGAACCCTGGTGCGTGGTCGCGACATCGTGCCCTTCGAGATCGTCCAAACCGCCGCGAGCCTGCTCCTGGGGCTGGGCGGGTCGGTCATCGTGGTGCGGGCCACCCACGCGGCTGTGGAACCCCTCGGGGCGGCCAGTCTGGTGCTGGGCATCGGATCCTATGCGGTGGCTTACGCCTTCATCAGCCGGACCCACGGGAAGAATGTGAATTTCTATTTTTACACGGCTTTGGCGCTGGTATTTGCGTTGGCTGGCCTGCGCCTCCTGCTTGGGGATTCACTCCTGGTCATCTCCTTCTGCGCGCTCGCCGTGGGGGTCACGTTGCTGGGAAGGCGGTTCGATCATGCGGCCCTGCTGCTGCATGGGTTTACCTATCTGTTGGGGGCGGCGTGGGTCTCGGGTCTGCTGAGTGACGCGGGAGCGTCCATTCTGGGGGAGGCTGCAACCCTGGGACGGGAATCAGGATGGGCTGGGTGGTTGGTGCTGCTGGTGTCCATCGGCTGTGCGCTCACCTTGAACCGCAAGCGGGAATCCCAGGTGGGTCTGATGACCCGCGTGGCGCGGCTGGGCCAGGTTGGACTTCTGGTGATCCTCCTCGGTGGAACGGTCATCTATCTGCTAGCCGTGCTGCTCATGCGGCTGCTGGGCCGTCCTCTGGATCCAGGTGGAGTGGCCACCCTTCGCACGGTGGTGTTCGCCTGCTCCGCGGTTATTTTGGCCGCCAGTGCCCATAGGTGGGAGATCCATGAAATGGGTTGGCTGGCGTGGGTTCTTTTGGGTGCAACGGGTCTGAAAATCCTGGTTGCGGATCTGCGGGTTTCCGGTCCGTCTTTTCTATTCCTGGCGTTTGGCTGTATCGGAATTGCCTTTATTCTTGTGCCCCGGTTGCTGTCGAAGGCGAGCCAGGAAAGGCACCCTGAATAGTCACCTTGCAGGTAGCAAAAGGTTTTAAATGGCTGTCTGCTAAACTACAGAAACGCATGGCAGCTCTATATCTAGTTCTCCTTGGAGCGGCGCTTTGGTTGGGTTCCGGTCTTACCGCGCTGGGACGCCCGAGCGAGCGGATAGCTCTGCCGTTGAGTTTGGTGGGCTCGACTTTTGGTGTTGCAGGCGCTGTTCTCTGTCTTGCCCAAGGTAGTTCTGGAACCCTGGATTTTTATTTCGCGGGCTTCCCCGCGCGCCTCGCGATGGATGCCCTTTCCGCAGCATTCCTGGTGCCGCTTTACCTCGTGGCTGGTCTTGGGGCGCTCTACGGTTCTTCCTACTGGCCCTTGGATGCGCCCAAGGGCACCGGGCGCTCCCTGCGCTTTTTCTACGCGCTGCTGGTGGTGGGCATGACCCTCGTATTTCTCGCGCGCCAAGGACTATTTTTCCTTTTGGCGTGGGAAACCATGGCGGTTTCAGCTTTTTTTCTCATTGGCACGGAGCACGAGGATGCCAAGGTTCGAAGGGCCGCGTGGACCTATCTGGTGGCAACTCATATTGGGACCGTTCTTCTGACAGCCTTGATGATCCTGTTGGCCCGGCGAACCGGAGGCTGGCTCTGGATACCCATTCTGGGCGCAACCAGCCCCAAGCTCGATACCGTGATATTGGTCCTGGCCATACTGGGATTTGGCTTCAAGGCAGGATGGATCCCCTTTCATTTCTGGTTGCCGGCGGCCCATGCAGGGGCCCCCAGCCACGTCTCGGCCATTCTTTCGGCGGTGATGCTGAAAGCTGGTATTTACGGAGTTCTCAGGATTTCAGGCCTGCTTCCCTGGATTCCAACAGGTGTGGGCGGCACGCTGCTGCTCCTGGGGGCCGCCACGGCGCTTTACGGTGTGCTTTACGCCCTGGCTGAGCGGGATTTCAAGCGGCTGCTGGCCTATTCCAGCATCGAAAACATTGGCGTGATCGGCATGGGCATCGGCCTGGGTCTTACCGGTCGAGCCACCCATGATTCCTGGCTGACGTCACTGGGTTTCGGCGCGGCCCTGCTGCATATGTGGAACCACTCGGTCTTCAAGAGTCTGCTTTTCTTTGGCGCGGGCTCGGTGCTGCATGCCACCGAAACCCGGGATATGGAAGTACTTGGCGGCTTGGCATCGCGAATGCCACGCACCGCCAGAGTGCTTTTCCCAGGTTTGCTGGCGGTGGCGGCCCTGCCACCTTTTGGTGCTTTCGTCAGTGAGTGGGTTTTGTATCGTGGACTGTTTGCGGCCTTGATGCGTGGCTATCCCTGGTCCGCAGGTTTGGCGCTGCCAGCTCTCGCCTTTGTGGGTGGCCTTGCGGCGGTGGCCTTCGCCAAATTCTTTGGCTTCCTGTTTCTGGGATCGCCGCGCAGCGCAGTGGCAGAAAAAGCGCACGATCCCAACTTGCCGATGCTCATCCCCATGGGAATTCTCGCGGTGCTTTGCTTGGCCCTGGGGCTAGGTAGCGCCTGGTTGCTTCCTGCGGTGGATCAAGTAGCGGAAATTCTAGCGCCGGGAGCCTCAGACCTGCTCACAACCAGCCTGGGTCATGAGCTCCGGCTGATTGGCGGCCTTGCCGGGGCGCTGCTGGTGCTGGGCGGTCTGGTCTGGTCCTGGGTGCGCCGTCCAAGCAAGATCTCAGGAGCGCTGCCGGAGCCTGATCTACCTACCTGGGGCTGCGGCTATTCGGCGCCAACAATACGAATGCAATATTCGGCGGATTCTTTTTCCGACGGATGGGCGACCTTACTGCCCGGAAGGCGAATTCGGATGCGACGGCTGAAAGCCATTTTCCCGACGCCCTCCACCTACCAGTCTGAACTCGTTGACTCGGCGGGACTCGGTTTTCTTGAGCCCATGGTGGAGCGATTGGCTGCGCGGGCGCTGCGACTACGAAAGCTTCAGCCAGGCTATCTTACGGTCTACCTTCTATATGTGCTGCTGGCCCTGCTCGGGGTTTTCTCCTGGATGCTACTCAGGCCCTGGTTGATGGTCATGCTCGGGTGGCCCGCGTGACCCTATATTTGTTGGCCATTCTGTTCACGGCGCTCTCTGGGGTGCCGGGGCTCTTCATGCAAAAGCATGGAGCCCGCTTTGCGGCGGTGCTCATGGTCGCTTCGACCATGCTCGGGATCTGCGCAGCGGCTTACGTGCTATTCGGCGGTGCGGGAGCGAGCCTTTTACTCCCTGGTACTTCCCTAATTGCCTGGGGTCTTGTGAGTTTTGATCCCATCGCGGCTTTCTTCCTGGTGCCTGTGCTGCTGCTCTCGGCCACCGCTTCGATCTATGGGATCGGGTACTGGGATGACCACCAGGAAGGCGCCCGTAAGGTGCGGGTCTTTCTTGGACTGATGGCTGCCTTCCTGGCTTTGCTGGTGGGTGCCACCCATGCATTCGTGTTTTTGCTGGCTTGGGAAGGCATGGCGCTCATGGCTTTCATCTTGGTGATGACCGAAGATCGGGAACCCGAAACCCGCCGTGCCGCCTGGATCTACCTGGTCTGCACCCACACCGGAACCATGTTGCTGCTGGGTGCTTTTGCGATCATGGCCGGAGCCACGGGAAGTTTCACCTTTTCGGCATTGCCGATCGGGTTTGCTTCCAGCGAAAAAGGCACGGCCATGTTTGTGCTTTTTCTCCTTGGGTTTGGATTTAAGGCCGGGATGCTGCCGTTTCACTTCTGGTTGCCCCCGGCCCATGCCGCCGCGCCCTCTCATGTTTCTTCGGTGATGTCTGGAATCCTCATCAAGATGGGAATCCTGGGCTTTGTCCGCTTGGCCTCCTGGGTGCCTGATCCCCCGGTCTGGTGGGGTGGAACCCTTTTGGTCCTTGGAGCCATCTCCGGGATCATGGGCGTGGCTTTGGCCCTAGGCCAGCATGATCTCAAACGACTGTTGGCTTATCACTCCATCGAGAACATCGGCATTATCCTGTTAGGCCTTGGGCTGGGATTGATTGGCAAGAGCACTGGACAATCGGCCCTCCAGGTCCTGGGATTTGCCGGGGCTCTGTTACATGTCTTGAACCATAGCCTGTTCAAGGGCCTGCTCTTCCTGGCTGCCGGTTCAGTGGTGCACGCCACGGGCACCCGCGACC
This sequence comes from Holophagaceae bacterium, assembly GCA_025361125.1. GTDB lineage: Bacteria > Acidobacteriota > Holophagae > Holophagales > Holophagaceae > JANXPB01. The sequence goes on from JANYBM010000013.1 coordinate 14,211, forward strand.
TGGAGCGCATGGGCGGGCTCGGGCGGCTGATGCCGAAAACCGCCGCTGCTTTTCTGGTAGGCGCCTGGGCGATCTGCGGGCTGCCACCCCTCAATGGCTTCGTGAGCGAGTGGTTGATCTACCTCGGGGCATTCCAGGGGTTGGCGATGACCCGCTGGTGGTTCTCCCTCATCACACTGGGAGCCCTTGCGGTGATCGGGGCGTTGGCGCTGGCCTGTTTTGCCAAAGCCTACGGTGTCGTGTTCCAGGGCGAACCCCGCAGCGATGAGGCGGCCCGCGCGCATGAATCACCTTCCACCATGTTGGCGCCCATGGGAATTTTAGCTTCGGCTTGTATCGGTATTGGCCTGGCTCCGGGGTTGCTCGCGACGCCTCTGAATCGGGTGGTCGCAACCCTGTCCAGTGCCGGGCAAGTGCTGCCTTCCCTGGGCAGTCTAGCGAGTCTATCTTGGCTGACGGTCATGGCCATTCCGTTGCTGTTGTTGGGGCTCCTTCTTTGGAAATGGGCTGCTCCGAAAACATGGGTGAAACAACAGCCGACTTGGGGCTGTGGTTACCTGGCACCGAGTGCTCGAATGCAATACACAGCATCTTCATTTGCGGATGGTCTGGTACAAGGAATGATCTGGGTGTTGTGGCCTAAAATCCAGGGTGGGAGAGTCCGTGGGTACTTTCCTTTTCCCCGTCGGTTTCAAAGCCATCTGCCCGACCCGGTGCTGGATCGCGTGGTCAGTCCTGGGCTGAGGGGGACCGCCTTCCTCCTCTCCGGCCTTCGGTTTCTGCAAGCCGGTCACCTGTCAATCTACCTGATGTACGTCCTTCTAACGCTGCTTACACTCCTGATCTGGATGGTGGTCTGAACCATGCCCGAATCGCCGTTTGCTCACACACTCCAAGTGCTTCTGCATGTCCTGACGGCCCTGCTCCTGCCGCCGCTCCTCCCCGGGCTGATCAATAAAGTCAAGGCGCTGATGGCCGGTCGCAGCGGCCCGCCGGTGCTTCAGCTCTACTATGATCTGGCCAAGCTTTCCCGGAAGCAGGCGGTGTTCAGTCGCACCACCACGTGGATCTTCCTGGCAGGTCCTGTAGGGGCGGTGTCGGTGGGCCTCGTTGCGGCGATGCTCGTTCCTTTTGGCCATGCCCACGCGCCCTTGCAATTCCAAGGCGATGTCATTCTGTTCGCCTACCTCTTTGGCTTGGCGCGATTTCTCACGGTGCTCTCGGCGTTGGATACAGGCTCCAGTTTTGAAGGCATGGGCGCCGCCCGTGAAGTGACCTTTGCGGCGCTCGCAGAACCAGCCCTGTTCCTGGGCTTCGCGGCCTTGGCGAAATCCACCGGCAGCTTATCGCTCTCGACCATGTTGGCCCACACGGGGCCGCTTTTTAAATTTTCCGGGCCGCTGGTCCTGGTGCTGGCGGGATGGGCCATTGTCTACATGGCGGAAAATTCCCGAATCCCGGTGGATGATCCCAACACCCATTTGGAACTTACGATGATCCATGAAGTCATGGTGCTGGATCACTCGGGCCGGCCTTTCGCGCTGGTGCTCTACGGGGCGAGCTTGAAACTGCTGGTGTTGGGGGCGCTGCTGGTGGGCCCCATCCTGCCGCGAAACCTGGGCCCCTTGCGGGACTGGCTGGTCTTTTATCTGGGCCTTGGTATTTTGGCTGTGGCAGTGGGTGTGGCGGAAAGCGTCATGGCGCGGTTCCGCATGACGAAGGTGCCGCAGTTTCTCGTGGCTGGTGTGCTGGCTACAGCCTTCGCGTTTCTGCTGATGCTGGTGTAGGAGTCTGGTATGTATCACGACATTCTGATCACCCTGATGGTACTCACCAATTTCACGTTGGTGGCCACCAGCCGCATCCACAAATCTATCCAGGTGGCCGCGTTCCAGGGTGTCCTGTTGGGCCTGTTGCCATTGACCCTGGGCCTGGGCTTCCATATCCACATCCTGCTCATGGCCACCGCTGCGGTGGTTGTGAAGGGCTGGTTCATTCCATTTCTCCTACGCCGGGCCCTAACCAAGGTGCACATCCACCGTGAGGTCCATCCCTATATCGGCTACACGGTTTTATTGATGCTTTGCGCCTTTGGTACCGGGATGAGCATCGTCCTGGCCCACAACCTCCCTTTGAAACCCGGCGGGCCGTTCGCGCTCTTTGTTCCAGCGGCGTTGGCCACGCTCTTCACGGGCTTTCTCCTGCTGGTTTCGCGGCGCAAGGCCATCACGCAAGTGGTCGGCTACCTGGTGCTTGAGAATGGCATCTACTTGTTCGGCCTGATGTTGATCGAAGACATGCCGATCCTGGTGGAAACCGGAGTTTTACTAGATCTCTTCGTGGGAATTTTTGTCATGGGGATCGTCATCAATCACATCAGCGTAGCTTTTGATTCCATGGATACCCGGCAGCTCGCCGAGCTGAAGGACTGACTGATGGTCTGGTTTTTGATCCTGCTTCCCTTGATTGCCGCTGGAGCCGCCTTCGCCAGTCCTTCGCCGAAATGGCGGGTGAGAATTTTGACCACCACCGCCATCCTTCATTTTGTGGGTCTGCTGGCGGCGCTGGGTGGCTATGGGACTTTACCCGCCAGCGCATGGTTGGGCCTGGACGCGCTGGGTGGCTGGGTACTGCTGGTGATCAGCGTGCTTTTCCTGGTTTGCGCGCTCTATGCCCCTGCCTATCTAGCCTTGAGACCTGATCGAGACGGGCGGATCTTCACGGTCAGTCTGTTGAGTTTTCTGGGGTTGGCTTCTCTTCTGGCCCAATCACAGCACCCTGGGATCACTTGGGTAGCCATGGAAACCACCACCTTGGCCACAGCGCCTTTGATCTACTTCAACCACAACCGCCACTCGCTTGAAGCCACTTGGAAGTACCTGCTGATCGGGTCCGTCGGAATTGCCCTCGCACTGCTCGGAACGCTGTTCATCGCCTACGCCGCCAACATGGGTGGGGTCGAGGAACCACTCCTGTACGGGCGCCTGATGCGCGAATCGGCGCTGTTATCCAGGCCTTGGTTGAGGGCGGGATTCGTCCTCGTGCTGGTGGGCTACGGCACCAAGATGGGCCTCGCGCCCATGCATACCTGGAAGCCTGATGCCTATGGTGAGACCCCAGGCATCGTGGGTGCCCTGCTCGCGGGCGGGGTCACCAGTTGCGCTTTCCTGGCTTTGCTTCGCATGTATGCAGTGGTGGCCACGGCCGGGGAAGCCCAGTTCGCTCGGGAACTCCTGATCGGTTTCGGACTGTTATCCATGACGTGGGCCATGGTCTTCATGGTCCGGCAGCTTGATTTCAAACGTCTGCTGGCCTACTCCAGCGTGGAGCATATGGGGATCCTTGTCCTCGGCATCGGGATCGGCGGGAACGCTGCCAGATTCGCACTCTTCCATCTGGCTGCAAATGCTTTGGTGAAAAGTGTGCTTTTCCTTTCCGCCGGCAACATCCATCGAAGCTACGCCAGCAAACAATTGCCCTACGTCACGGGCGCCATCCGCCGCACACCGGTTTCAGGATGGCTATTCCTGCTGGGTTTCCTGGCCATCACAGGAACCCCGCCCTTCGCCCCCTTCATTAGTGAATTCAACATTGCCTATACGGCACTCACCACGGGTCATCCGTGGGTGGGAACGGTTTTTCTGGTCTTGCTCGGGGCCATCTTCTTGGGTATGAGCGACACCGTGATCAAGGTGGTCTTTGGAACGCCCAGCGCCCAACGCGTGCGCACGCCCTACAAAGACACCTTCGCCACTACCGCCCCCATGATCGCGGCGCTCACGCTGGCTTTGATCATGGGTCTTTGGCTACCCCGTCCGCTGCAGAACATGCTGCAGATGGCCGCAGCGATAGTGGGAGGGCAACCATGAGCAGATCCCAGTTCCTTCCCATTCTTAACGGTCAGGTTCTGCCACTTTCGGAGATTCCTGAAGCAAGCCTGGAGGATTTCCGAAAAACGATCATCCAGGGCGTTCACGACGGGCTTCGGCTGGTTTGCTTGTGCGCGGATGCGGAGCTGCGCCTCTTCGCGGTGCTGGCGGAAGATGCGGCCCAACAGTTGCGGGTCGGAAGGACGAAGCTGGTCCAGGCGAGCTTCCCTTCCATCACTCCTCATTGCGTCCAGGCCAATCTTTTCGAACGCGAGATGGCCGAACAATACGGCCTTGTTCCGCAGGGCCATCCTTGGTTCAAGCCTGTCCGCTTTCATGCCTCATGGATGGAAGGTCGGGATGCCTGGGGACGCACTTCCATCCCCTCCCCGGCCGTCATGGATTTCTTTACCGTAGGAGGGGAGGAAGTCCATGAAGTTGCCGTGGGGCCCGTTCACGCGGGTGTCATTGAGTCCGGCCACTTCCGCTTCCAATGCCACGGTGAGATTGTGCTCCACCTGGAGATCGCCCTGGGATTCCAGCATCGCGGCATCGAACGGGCGCTGGTGGGTGGGCCGCATAGCCTGAGCCTGAAGCACGCGGAAACAGTATCTGGTGATGCCACCATCGCCCACGGCTGGGCCTACTGCCGGATTCTGGAAGGTCTGGCGGGAGTCCAGATTCCCGCGCGCTCAGAATGGGTTCGGGGCCTGGCTCTTGAGTTAGAACGCATGGCGAACCATGTGGGAGACCTGGGGGCGCTGGCGGGGGATGTGGGATTTCTTCCCACAGCGTCTTTTTGCGGGCGTATTCGGGGAGATTGGTTGAATCTGAGCGCCGCGGTCTGTGGGAGTCGGCTGGGGCGGGATTGGCTGAGGCCAGGCGGCCTTCGGTTTGATTTGGAGCCAGAGCTTGCGAAACAGCTCCTTCCCAGAATGGCCAGGGCCTGGGAAGACACCCAGGACGCCATAGAACTCCTGTGGGGAGCCGCTTCGGTGATGAACCGCTTTGAAGCAGCGGGCCATGTGGATGAAGGACAGGCAAGGGAAATCGGTCTAGTGGGCGTCGCGGCGCGGGCTTGCGGCATCGCTCTGGACGTACGAAAAGACCAGCCCTTTGGCCCTTATGCCGACCATCCCATTGAAATTTCCCACGCCGAAAGTGGCAACGTACATGCGCGTGCCTGGGTGCGTTGGCTCGAACTGAAGGAAAGTCACCGATTCCTCACCGAAGCGCTTCAGGGGCTGGCCCTGACGCCTGTGGATCCAGCCCCTTCGCCACTCCCGGCCTTGGCGCCGAGCAGCCTTTGCGTTGCCCTTACCGAAGGCTGGCGTGGAGAAGTCCTGCATCTGGGCGTGACGGATTCTGAAGGGCGTTTCTCCCGCTACAAGATCGTGGATCCCTCCTTCCACAATTGGTTTGGCGTGGCTCTCGCAATGCGCGGGGAACAGATTTCAGATTTCCCCATCTGCAACAAGAGTTTCAACCTTTCATACTGCGGTCACGACCTGTGAGACGCCCATGATTCACATCCTGTTGTCCCGTCTGCGGCAAGGCCATCGCACGCTTCCCTATCCCAAAGGACTGCCGGCCCTGCCGGAACGCTTGCGGGGGCGGCCCACCGTGGATGCGTCCAAATGTGCCAATACCACCGATGGCGACGCCAAGGACGGCTGTCAGCTCTGCGCCGAGGTATGCCCCACTGAAGCCATCATGCTGCATGCAGGGGTTCCCACCATTGACCTGGGCCGGTGCCTGTTCTGCACCGAGTGCGAAGCGGCCTGCCCTGGCGGTGCCATCCATTATTCAGGCGAACATCGCCTTGCTGTCCGTGATCGGGAAGATCTCATCGTGAGTGGCGGACAAGAATACCGCTTGGCCAAGGCGTTGGACGCAGAGCTGATGCGCGTTTTCGGGCGCTCACTGAAACTCCGTGTGGTGAGCGCTGGGGGCTGCAACGGCTGCGAAGTGGACGTCAATGTGCTTCAGACCATCACCTGGGATCTTGGGCGATTCGGCATCAATTATGTAGCTTCCCCCCGCCACGCGGATGGCTTGCTCATCTGCGGCCCCGTCACCGCGAACATGGAGGCAGCGCTTCGGCTCACCTACGATGCGATCCCCGCGCCGAAACTCGTCATTGCCGTGGGCGCTTGTGCCATCAGTGGTGGTCCCTTCTTTTCCCAGGCGGAACAGCGTGGGGGTGCCGCTTCGGTGGTACCGGTGGACCTCTTCATCCCAGGCTGCCCACCACACCCCCTCACGATCCTGGATGGCTTGCTCCGCCTGCTGGGAAAGCTAGGGAAAAGTGCTTAGGTGTTTGAGGCGGTCCAGGGATTCCAAAAGCCGCTTAAAATAATATTCTCCGGGCACCCATAGCTCAGGTGGACAGAGCAGCGGCCTTCTAAGCCGCAGGTCGTTGGTTCGAGTCCAACTGGGTGCACCACTGAAATTAACTGATGGAAGGCACAGGCAATCATGATCCTCCGCAAAGAATATTGGTTTGAATCCGCCCACTTCATTTATAACCACCCTGGGAAATGCCGCAATCTTCATGGGCACAGCTACAAGCTTTTTGTGTCCATCGAGGGTGTCATAAACCCCGAGACCGGCATGATCATTGATTTCGATGATCTCTCCAAGATCGTGGTCGAGCGGGTCATCAGCAAGCTCGATCACCGCTTTCTCAACGATCTGATTCCGCTTTCCACCGCCGAGAACATCAGCCTTTGGATCTGGGAGCAGCTGAAGTCGGAGCTTCCTGGATTGGTGCAGATCGAAGTCTTCGAGACTACGGATAATTGCGTGGTTTACAGGGGAGTGTGATGCGCCGCATCCTGACCATTGCCAACTTGTTCCTGATGTGTGGATGCGGAATCGTGGATCCGGTGGCC
>JANYBM010000005.1 GCA_025361125.1 Holophagaceae bacterium
GATGCAGTACGGGTTCCCGGCGGGTATCAAAAACACCTATCTGGCGCTTGAAGTCAAGTTCTAGGCTACCGGGCGAAGCCCTGCCACCAAGTCTCGGGAGAGGATCATGGAACGACGCACCTTCATGGAAATCATTGGCGCGGGATCCATGATCCTCCCGCCGCTGGCCTGCAATTTCCGCAGGCCGGTGGCGGCGGGGCCAACCTTTCTGGATGGCATCGCCACCACGTGTGAGCTGTGTCCGAACAAGTGCTCGGTCCTCGCCGTGGTGAAGGACGGGCATATCACTAAGCTGAATCCAAATCCAGAAAACCCGAAGTCCAGGGGGATGTTATGCGCCCGTGGAAACGCAGCTGTGCAGCAGGTCTACGATCCAGACCGGCTCAAGCAGCCGCTCATCCGAGTGGGCGCCCGGGGCGAGGGAAAATGGCGTCCCGTGAGCTGGGACGAGGCCTTCGATTACACCGCGAAAAAACTCAGCGACATCAAGGCCAAGCACGGGCCAGAAGGCACGCTCTGGTCCAGCACTGAAGGTTTCCAGGAAATCTTCTTCAAGAATCTGGGGCAGGCCTTCGGCAGCCCCAATGTCATGCGCCATCCGAGCCTTTGCCTGGCCTCCGTGAACCTGGCCTACTCCATGACCTACGGCACGGTGCCGAGCTTCGATCTGCTCAACGCCGACTACGTGATTATGGCCGGGGCCAACCGTTTCGAAAGCATCATCACGCCGGACACCATGGACCTGATCGGCGGAACCATGGAGCGCAAGGCGAAGCTGATCTATTTGGATCCGCGCTTTACTGTCACGGCCTCCAAGGCCGACGAATGGTATCCCATCAAACCGGGCACCGACATGGCTTTCATCCTGGCCATGATGAACGTGATCATCGCCGAAAACCGCTACGACAAAGCGTTCCTGGAATCGGAGACGGTCGGCTTCGAGCAGCTCGCCGAACACGTGAAACCCTACACGCCCGAGTGGGCCGAACGCGAGACCGAGATCCCCGCCCAGGATATCGCCCGCATCGCGCGGGCTTTTTCCGACGCGGCTCCGCGCGCGGTCTTCTACGCGGGCCGCCGCTCGAGCTGGTACCAGAATGATTTCCAGATGCGCCGCGCCCAGGCCCTGCTCAACGCCATCGTGGGGAATTGGGATCGCCAGGGCGGCATGGTGCCCAACCAGAAAATTGCCAAAGGCGAGTTCATGGTGCTGCCCTGGGACGACCCCAAGGCTGCGCGCGTGGATGAAGTGGAGAAAGCCTTTCCGCTCGCCAGCGCCAAAGACGGCGTCTATCTGCCGCTCCGCGAAAACGTGCTGAAGGGCCAGCCTTACCCCGTGAAGGGCTGGATGATCTACAAACAGGATCCGCTTCACGCCCTGCCTGACCAGGGCAAAACGATGAAGATGCTCGAGCAGATGGATTTCGTCGGCGTCATCGATATCGCCATGAGCGACACCGCCTGGTACGCGGATGTTGTGTTTCCCGAGAGCCATTACTTGGAGCGCACAGATCCTATCGAGGTCATGCCCGGCATCTGGCCCGCGGCGGTATACCGGCAGCAGGTGGTCAAGCCCATCCACGATACAAAACCTTGCCTGGAGATCGCGCAGGGGCTGGCCAAGCGGTTGGGATTGTCGGACTACTTCGACTACACCATCGAACAATGGGTGGAGGCCGAAGCCAAGGAATTGCCGGTGCAGAACGGCCTCGCGCACATGAAGCAACATGGCGTGGTGGCGGTGGCCCAACCGAAGTACGGCACCACCCGTAATCCGGTCCACCGCTTCCTGACGAAGAGCGGCAAGATCGAGCTTTTCTCAGAAAGGCTGAAGGAAGCGGGGCATGACCCCCTTCCGGTGTACACTTCGCCCGTCCAGCCCAGCGACGGGCGGTTCCGGCTGGTGCTCGGCAGGAAGGCCACCATCACCCACGCCACCCTGACCAACCTCCCCTGGCTGCACGAACACAATCCCGAGAATGATCTCTGGATCCACCCGGAACCAGCTTCCCGGCTGAATATCCGCAGTGGCGATCTGCTGGAAGTATCCAGCTCCGTGGGCCAGGTGCGCATCAAGGCCCGGGTGACGCAAGAGATAAGGCCCGACTGTGTCTTCATGCTCCATGGCTTTGGCAAGAAATCCCCGTGGCTGAAGCGCGTGCACAACGTGGGCGCCGCCGATTCGGTGCTGCTGGAGACCGCCTGGGACAAGGTCAGCGGAAATGCCGCCATGCACGAGACCTTCGTCAAAGTCGTGAAGGTTTGAGGAGTTCGCCATGGCTACCAAAAC